>JBGSWC010000143.1:0-6481 GCA_041752635.1 Pirellulales bacterium
CATGATTTTACGCAGCTCGTCGCCGCTTAGTTCATCGAGCCGACATTCGGTGTAGCGATGCGGCGGCAACTCTCGCCCGGCGCGACAGGCCGACTCGACGCAAGTCCGCCACTGCCAGGCACACACCTCCAGCAGGTCGAGGTCGCGGGCCATTTCGACAATGCCGGGTGGTCGCGGTCCCCAAACGGCGGGGCCCGAGACGCCCGGTATGAATTTGCCCGACACGCGGCGGACAAATTCGCGGGCATAATGAGGCATCTGGCTCGGCTTCATTTCTTTCAGCCGCACCCACAACTGATTGCGAACCATGCCGGTCGAAAAATTACGCCAGTGTTCGCGAATCGACAGCACCGACTCGATCCCGCTACGCATCACGTGCACAAAGACACAATCCTCGAGTACCTTGTCGACGAACTCGACTCGCAGCGAGTTGCTGGGCGTTTTCTCGACCAGTCGAATGCGATCGGCGTTCCGCATTTGGCGAGCGAACTCGCGACGGATGTGTGACTTAATCGCTGGAGTTGCGTGCGGCGGGCGCAATGCATCGCTGCGACCGTCGTTGCCATACTTCCACAATATGCGGGGTTCGTTGGCTAAGTAAACAGCCGGGTGAAGCTTGAGCAACTGACTCAAAATGGTCGTCCCCGAGCGCGGAGCGCCGAGAATGACGATCGGTCGAGTAAGTAGCTGATCGTTTGTCAATGGAAGTGGGGGCGGGGGATCGGGGCCCGGAGACCGGGGAATTCTTTTGGACATCTTTCAGAATGACCGACCTCGACCCAGGCTGCAACACGCTTGCCGCGTCAACTCGCGTCGATTCTGATATGCGCCGCACGCTTCAGGCGACATAATCGCTATTTGACGCACGACACGGAGGGCGACGATAATCGCACAATGACACTTTCCGAACGACCGCCGGCCATCGCTTTGCACTGGCTCCGTTTTGCCGTGGCGGCTCAGTGCTTTGGCAACGCTTGGGCGCTCGCTTGGGTCGTCACCAGTCCGCTGATGTCGCTGCTGTGGGAACCGGCCGACGTGGGGGGATTGGGGCTCGGCGAAGAAACGGCGCTGGTCATCTGCCGCTGGCTGGCCGCGCTGCTCCTGCTGAGTGGTGTCGTCGTGTTGGTTCGACCCGGGCCGATTGTGCTTGCGCTCATCGCATCGGTTCAACTGCTGTTCGCCGTGGCGATGTGTCAAATGGGCGCTGGCTACCCGGCCGAGCTAGCGAACCTCGTTCCAGGCATCGCGCCGTGGCTGCCTTTCGAAACACAGGCAATGCGCATCGCGGCGCCGCTCGTATTGTGGCTGGCGTCGTCGGGTCGCTACACTCGGGTGGTCGAACTGCTGGCACGCTGGGCGGTCGCGCTAACGTTTGTAGGTCACGGCATCGAAGCGCTCGTCCACTTTCATGAGTTCTGCGACATGTTGCTCATCGCAGCACGCAAGTGGGGGTTCGACCTCCGGCAATCGGCGGCCGAGCATGCTTTGACGGTGATCGGCATCATCGACGTCGCGCTGGCGGTGTTGATTGTTGCCACTCGCCGGCCGTGGGTCGCCGGTTATATGGCCTTTTGGGGGCTGGTGACGGCCGTGAGCCGGGTTGTTGTCAAAGGTACTTTCTATGGCTGGGACGGCACCGCCACACGGCTCGTGCATTTCGCTCTGCCGCTGCTACTGTTTCTCTGGTGGCAAAGCTCAAAGCGGGTAGAATCAACTCGCGAGACTATCGAATCCTCAAGCGAGTTAACTCATGCATGATCGAGTTCATTGGCGGTCCACCATCGTTGCCATCCTGCTAGTTGTCCTCAACCAAGCGACACTGGCCGAAGTGCCGCTTCACTTGCGCGTCACTTGGCTTACCGACCCAGCACACGAAGCGACCATTTCGTGGACCACCAACGATCCAGCCGAAAGTGCCGCGATCGAATTCCGCCAGCGGGGCGATGGACCCTGGGTCGCCATTGCCGCCGACAATGGTAAGTTCACCCCCGGCGAGCCCGACGCATGGTTCCACCACGTCGTGCTCACCGGACTTGAGCCGTCGACCGAATACGAGGTTCGCCAGCCAAACGACAGCGAGTCGCGGTGGTTCCGCACCGCGCCGGGCGACGATGTGCCGTTTGCGATCCTCTCGGGGGGCGACTCGCGGAGCGGCATCAATGAACGGCAAGAGATGAACCGCATGATGAGCCGGCTCGTCAAAGAGCAAGCTGCCGCCGGTCGCCCGCCAGTCATAGCGCTCGCGCATGGGGGCGACTTCATTGTCAACGGCACCCGGCTCGACCAATGGCTCCAGTGGCTCGACGACCATACGATTACCACGACAAGCGAAGGACAACTGTTGCCGGTCATTCCCACCCGCGGCAACCACGACATGGGACCCCTCTTCAACCAGGTATGGAACTTTCCTAAAGATGACGAAAATTATTTCGTCACCACCCTTTCGCCCGCCGTGCGGCTCATTACGCTCAACACCGAAACCTCGACCGCCGGCGACCAGCGCGACTGGCTCGCCCGACAACTGTCCGACGTGCGAGCCCCATCGCGATGGCTGGTGGCTCAATACCACAAGCCTGCGTTTCCGGCAGTGAAGATTCCCAGCGGAGCCTACACCAACTGGGTGCCCTTGTTCGAGCAATTCAATCTCGACTTGTCGATCGAATCCGATGGACACGTCATCAAACGGACCCCACCCATTCGCGACAACAAAATCGACCCCACTGGAATTGTTTACATCGGCGAAGGAGGTCTCGGCGTCGGTCAGCGAAAGCCGCAGACAAGTCGGTGGTACTTGCAACCAACCGCCGACAAATGTGGTGCCGCCCATCACCTGCATTTCATCACCTTCGGCGCCGAGCGTCTTAATGTAAAGGTCATCAAGCTCGGCGGCGAGGTGTTCGACGATTTTGATTTGAAACCACGAGAGTGATTCTCTATAGCCACCGTCGCCAGACGGTGGACGACCTCGCCGCGCGTCCACCGTCTGGCGACGGTAGCTACATTTCGATGTGCGAAACATGCACGACCTTACGAGAAAACTCATTCCACCACTCATCGCCGCCGCAGCGCTGCTGCTCGTCGTACGCACATTTGTCGTCGTCGGGCTCGTCGTGCCGGTCTACGTAGCGGGCAGCTCGATGGCGCCCACGTTCTGCGGCCCCGGTGGCTCGATGGTTTGCCCAAGCTGTGACGCCACTTTTCGCGTCGGTATCGATCAATGGCCCGATCAATGGCCCGACGCGCTCGCGCGATGTGTCGAGTGCGATCATCGCTTCGTGCCCCCCACAATCGAGCAGCAGTTGCCCGGTACGCGAGTTTGGGTCGATCGTTTGAGTGGCGAAGTCACCTCGCTCGCGCGCTGGCAAACAGTCGTGTTTCGCTGTCCCGAAGACGCAAGCACGCTTTGCATTAAGCGAATCGTCGCGCTCCCTGGCGAGGCGATCGACTTCGCCGAGGGAGACATCTGGATCGATGGCAATCGGGTCGTGAAGTCGCTCGACCAGCAAGTCACTGTCCGCGTGCCGGTGCATCGCGAGTCAGAAAAACTGCAATACTGGCAAGGCGACAACGGCTCATTTGAGAGCGATCACTGGACACTCGACGGCCGACAGCATGTCGCGCGGCTGCGATTCGCGCCGCCGCTGGGGCATGTCACCGACGACCTGCCGGCGAATCAATCACTTCGGCATCGCACCAGTCGGGTCGACGATTTGATGTTCGCGTGCCGTGTCCGGCTCGCCGCGGGTGCGCACTTGCAATTGTCGCTGGCCGGTCAAGATTTCGACCCGATCGACGGACCACTCGACGCCAGCGTTCTTTGGAGCACATTCGACCACCGGCTGCTGCTGGCCATCGACGAACGCGTGGTATGGCAGCGCGGTTGGCCCCAAGATTGGCGACCCGATGGCATTGAACTCGCCGCCACAGGGGGCCTCGCCACCCTCACCGACTTCACCCACTATCGCGACATTCACTATGCTTGGCGGGCGAATGACCTGAGACCGGCCCCCAAGTGGCGATTGCCAGCGGACGAATTCTTCGTTGTTGGCGACAACCAATCGCTCTCATTCGACAGCCGCAACTGGCCCCACGCAGCCGGATTGCCAACGCGACTCATGGTTGGCGTGGCGGTTGGTGGGGGTGAGGTTAAGGAATAATGATTTGCGTGAGCTGGTGGGTTCGGTCGCGAGTTTCTTGGGTTTGAGAGTTACCGGAGTGCCTGACTGAATCAAACAACACGGCGCGTTTTTCTCATGCTTGACCAAATCTAACTTGGGATTCCGTAACAACAACGAAGGCATCAACCAGTTGATCTTCGTAGCCATCAAGCAGTTTTTCTATCGCGTCGATTTTTGACACAGCGCGTTCGTCTTGAAGGCGAAGGAATATCACACCGTGATGTGGCTTGTTTTCACGATAGACCTTTTCGCCGAAGTCCTTGTCGTTCGTGATCAAGACCCAGTTTTCGGAATACGCCTTGTCGAGAAGATCGTCATCACCGGTGCCCCGTGCTTCTTCATACACGGTGAATACTTCGTGGGACTGATCGCGCAACCAACGAGCAACCGCTGGTCCGGTACATTCATCGACGAGGAACCGCACTTACGCCGACTCCGCGACGAGTGGCATGAATGCTGTGCTCGACAACGATTGCGATGCAAAAAGCAGGCACGCCCGAATATCTTCGGGTGCGAGTCCTTCGTACTCAGCGATGATGTCGTCGGCCGAAGATCCATGAGCCAAAAGATTCAGTACGTACTCGACGGTCAGTCGCGTCCCCTTGATCACCGGTTTACCTACCATGACCTTGGAATCACTCACGATGCGTTCGAGAAGTTGTTGATCGCTCATAGTTTTGCCTCGAATCCATATTAGTTAGTCACGGTACATACAGGCAAGCTGAGCAAAAGTCCCGTGGCGGAAATCGATGGGTTGCGTGGGCTTCGCGGCCCAACGTCAGCGTTCACCCGCCGCCAATTAATTGTACCATTTGACAAGGCATTTTGGCGGGCGGCAGCAACGTAGCTGGTCATTGCGAGCAGTGTGTGCGAGCACCGGCCTTGGCGAGCCGCATGAGATGTTCGAGTTTCATGTAATGATCGAGTTCAGTCGATTCTTCGGGGCTCAAACCGGCCGCCTTTTCTTTGCGGATCGTCTCAGCGACGTAATCCTTGGTTTCCTGTGACCCCTTTTATTCTGCTGACCCCTTTTATTCTGCCGTTGTTATGTGCTGTATTGCGGTGGCCACGGTTTACCGACATTGTACGATTGCCGTTGTTCAGGATCGGCCAACAGCGGATTCTTCGTCACAACGAATCGTTTGACCGACCCAGACGGAGTAAGCTCGATTTGCATTTCGTGTTCGGGGTATTCATAAAACGCAATCGACTCGTCGTCATCGGTATCCATCCAATACCAATCGCCAAAAACGTTGGGCAACTCATCGCGGGTCAACTGGTTGATATCCAAATTTTCCTGCTTCCACAAAAGTTCTCCGCGATAGGACTGAAAAGCGTTGTCTTCATCGCGGAAAACGACCATGTATCCAAGAAACGTTCCGTCGTCGGCGTGGTCTACGCCAATACCCAAGTCGAAGTAGCATAGGGTACCAAATTGTGAGGTGTCATTGCGACCAAGGAACGATAGATGATCGAATCGCGAGCCAAGCGAAATGCCATTCAACGACGGTGTGTCTAATGAAACAGTGAGGGCCAAATTCGACGCCGGCTGCCAGCCATTCGTCGGATTGCCGCGCCGAAATAAGAAGTCAAGCATCGGTGAGGCACCTAACGGTTGCGATGACCGGGCCGCCGCGATCGATCATCCATTTCAAAACGCGCTGCCGGCGGCTCCGCGTGCATCGTGTTGTTATTTGGCGAGTATTGCGTTTACAGCTTCCATGTCACGTTCTTTTGTCTCCGTGATGCCGGGCGGATTAGGCTGATGAACGTAATACAGCCGAGTATACCGGGCATTGTCAGGTAGTGCATCATCGCCCCAGAGATGACACTCCAATGTATCCAGTAGGCCATCATCCACGAACAGAATGAACCCGCATCCATATTCGAGACCGTCAACATCAGCGCAGACATCGCCGATCACAATACGCCTGGCGGGTTCAATTTGTGGCACGCCATCCCGGACTTTGAACGAAGTAAAAAAGCCGACACCTGTGAATTCGCGCTTCGCAACGCTGCACCGATCGAATTGTAGCCGCTGAGTTTCCAGCGTCGGATGGTCGCCTGCAAGCAGCATTTGCATGACCCGATGTTCGATTGGTTCGATGTCGAGCATTGGTTCAGCCAAATAACTTGTTATTGGATTGGAAAATCCCAACCAGAAATATCTAGTTGGGAAAATCCTAGCTAAACCGGCATTGTCGCACAAAACCGCCCGTTGCTGCGTAGAACGGTCTCGAACGGACTTTTCTACTCTCGCGACGGAGCGAACGACATGGTCAAGGCGGCAAAACACCCGACCT
>JBGSWC010000144.1:0-11550 GCA_041752635.1 Pirellulales bacterium
TACCCGTCGCGGGCTTCGTAGACTTTTCGCCGCGCATGCGCAACGCACGCCCCACGCTCGATCCGCCCCGCGGTCCGCAAGCTAATCTGCTGGTAACCCGAGTAACAATCGGCCATCAGTTTGCCGGTGAAGTTTTCTAGCACCAAGTCGGGACCGGCCCGCTCGCGACTCACGGTAAAGTCGAAGAACGTGAAGGGAACCGTCACGCTGCGATAGGCCCACATTCGCGCCGTCACGCTCGGCTTGCCCGCTGCTTGTGCGGCGCTCAGTTGCTCGTAGGCCCGTTCGCTGTTGGCATCGCCCGGCTTCGGCTCGGGAATCACTCGGGGAACCAACAGCGTGACCGTCGTATCGTCGGTCCCGATAATCGAACTGGCGAGTACCGCCCGTTTGATGGAGTCGACGAGCGGCTCGAGGACGAACGACGCAGCGGAGAGAATGTTCAAGAGCGTCGAACGGCTCGGTGTCCAGCCACTGCCGGCGAACAGGTCTTGCTGCCGATAAATGGGCAGGTGGTAGCCGTACTTGCTGGCGATGATTTCGGCCGCGATGCTGGCGTCGTACTTGTTCCCTTCCACCAGACCGGTCGGTCGCTCGGCCGTCGCGACGCCACACTCGGGCGATGTCTTGCAGACATACTTGGGATACTTGGTGACGCGGACTTTTATCTTCGGCCGTTCGAATTCGAGCGTCTCGGTCGTGTCGTAGCCGATCAGTTCCCGCGCGCCGTGAATGGCACACGTTTGCTGGTCAGCAGGCACATCGGCGGTGACTTCGTAGCGTGGCAGGTGCGCGGGAAGTTTTTCGTCGCGGCGTTTTTTGCGTTTGTGGCGAACGTGCGTCTTGACCACGACATCCGTTGCCTTGACGCCCGCTTCTTCGACCGCTTCGGAGAGTGCCTCGGCTGCGGCAGTGGTTGACTCGGTGGCCGAATCGCCCCCCTCGGGGCCGAAGTCGATCATCAGCTGCCCCGGATTGGCCATGTACCGCTCGCTACGACGGGCGAAGAGCCGCTGCAGTAATTCGCGAATCGTCAGCTCGTCGGCTTGTTTTTGTTCTTCGAGTCGCTTTAGTTTCGCTTGCAGATCAACAATGGTCTGTTCGTGTGACTCGACCAGATGTTTTTCTGCATCGACTTGACGATGGTAGGTCGCAATGATTTGCGACTGCTGCGTCAGCAGCGTTTGACACGCTGCGAGGTCGTGGGGAATCGTCACGTTGCCGTCTTGAATCGTCATGCTCGCCAACATAACGACTCCTAAAAATCGCGCAAGACCAATCGCAGAAAGTTTTCGAGAAAAAGCTCTTTAGGCGGCTTTGTCGTAGCGTTTGCGACGCTTGATGTGCTCGAGCGAGACGCCCCCAAGGAGCATCGCCAGTTCGGTGGCATCGATGACGACTCGCTGGTCATCGGTCGCTTTCACTTCGAACGTGCCTTGTTCGAGCACTTTGTAAAACACCCAAAACCCGGTCCCATCCCAGTAGAGCATCTTCATGCGATCTCTTCGGCGGTTGACAAACAGGTAGAGGCTGCCGGTGGTCGGGTCTTCCTCGAATTGGCTCCGCACGATACCCCCCAGGCCGTCGATTCCTTTTCGCATGTCGGTCGGTGCGGTGTGCAGGTAGATCTTGATGCTAGGAGGGAAGTTCAGCACGAGGCGGCCTCCCTGCTGGCACGAACCAGTTCGCTCACGACCACGCGGAGTGTCTGCTGGTCGGTGGTGGAGAGTTCGAGTTCGATGCCCCCCGGCAGTCGTGCCGAGAGACTGATCGTCAACGTGGGTTCGCCGACCCTTTGTTCGATGGGCCTTTGTTCGACGACCAGTTGCCGGAATGGTGGGGCGACTGGTGATGACGCTACTTTCGGCGTTGTTGCTGGCTGCGCTGTCGACGCGCTCGCTTCGACCAGCTTCCGCCGCCAGGCATAGAAACTCGCCACGCTCACCCCCTCGGCCGCACAGAATTCGGCCACCTTCGCGGTCGACGAATCAAACCGCGTCATCCGCTCCCGCCACCCACGCCACTTCGGCGCATCGGTACCACAACTCATCTTCGACCTCCCTGAACAGAACAAGCTGGCAGAACGCCTGTCAGGGTAACCGGTCGATACTTATGAAGGTACCGCTGCCTGATGATTCCCTGCGAGTCAGCGAGTCGAGTTGCACCACATTGCTGCGGACCAACCTTCCTATCTGACGAACCAAGTCGCTGGCGATTAAACTGGTCGCAAGCATCGCTCGTTCCGCTGAACTCAAGGCACTCGATAGACCGTGGCGACTCCGTTAAGACTTCTGGCAAAGAGTGCCCACATCAGCGGCCGGAGTGGCTTGCCGCTGCTGTCGCACTTGAAGGACGTTGCTGACGCTGCGGTAGGATTGGTCAGGGCAAGCGGCGTTCAACAGTTAATGGCGTTTGGGCTGCCGGAGGCAGAATGGCATCCGCGATTGCTCTCGGCGCTGCCGCTGGCTGCTGCCGTTCACGATTTAGGGAAAGCCAACAATCAGTTTCAGCCGATCGTGCATGAATCACGCGAACACCAACGATTGTTCGAAACACAGGATATTCGCCACGAGTGGGTATCGTTCTGGATTTTGACCCAACCGAGCGTCGAGGCGTGGCTGAAGCCGGCAGTTGATGATTGCGATCACATGTGGCTTGCCATTCTGTGCGCGGTCGCTGGGCATCATCCGAAATCCGAACGACTGCCGCCGAACGAGAACAAATTCTCGGGGAAGCCAATCGAGATCTATTCGCAGCACGAAGACTTTCTTGAGTGCCTGGAATGGATGAAGGATCGGTACTCGCTCGGCGTGCCACCGAGAATCGACGGCGTCATTTATGGTGGTGCCGACGATATTATTCGCTCACGGCAATTTGTCAATTGCATCGACGAACGTTGGGATGCGGCCGATGACTTGATTCGAGATCACTACTGGAGGCGTTTCATCGCTTGCGTGAAAGCAAGTCTGATTTGCGCCGACGTGGCCGGTTCGGCGTTTTGGGATCGTGACGTTCTTGATTCGGACCGCCAGACATGGATCGAGGAGTCTCTATCTCGCTCTCCGGAATCGGACGGGCTCGAACGCCTCATCGAATACCGTCTCGGCGGCGAGCCCCCGCGGGAGTTTCAGGTGTCGGTCGCCAAATCGGCCGCTGATGTGACGCTCGTCGAGGCCGGGTGCGGCACGGGAAAAACCATCGCCGCATACATGTGGGCCGCGCAGCAGCACCCGGGCAAACGGCTTTGGGTCTGCTACCCGACCACCGGCACCGCGACCGAAGGTTATCGTTCGTACTTGCATCATCTGGAAGACGGTAAAGATTTTCCTGGTGCCGAACTGTTTCACAGCCGTAGCGACTACGACAAGTTGACGATGCTCTCATCGGAAACCGGCGTCGACCAAGCCGACGAGTCGCTTCGCATCGAGTCGCTGGCGGCGTGGGAAACGAGCATCGTCTGTTGCACGGTCGATACCGTGCTCTGCATTTTGCAAAACCAGCGGCGAGGCCTCTATGCTTGGCCGGCGATGGCGCATTCGGTCATCGTTTTTGACGAAGTACATTGCTACGACGACAAGCTGTTCGGCAATCTGCTCACATTTCTCAAGCAGCTCACCGGGATTCCGGTTCTGCTCATGACGGCCAGTTTGCCCAAGAGCCGCCGCACCGCAATCGAGAGCGTAACGAAAGGCGGTGATCGTAGCCTTGCCGCGATTGGCGGACCGGCATCGCTCGAAGAACTCGAACGGTACAACCTCGATGAGCCGGCCGGCACGGTCGCGCGTGAGGAGGCGCTCGACGCAGCAATCGACGAGTGTTCAGGAACGGGCCGGGTCCTCTGGATCAGCAACACAGTCGACCGCTGTAAAGCCGTGGGGCGCGACCTCACGGAGCAGTCGCCAATCGTTTACCACTCGCGGTTTTTATATCGCGATCGGCAGCAGCGTCACTTGGAGGTCGTGAAACTGTTCGATGCAGACGAGCCAGGCGTCGCTACCACAACTCAAGTCGCCGAGTTATCGCTCGATCTCAAGAAAGCGACCCTGCTGATCACTGAGCTGGCTCCCATTCCCTCACTCATCCAACGGTTGGGTCGACTCAACCGGCAACTCGATCCGACGTTGCCCGCCGAAGACCGACCGGTGCGGCGATTTGTCGTCATCGAGCCGGTTTCAGGTGACGAGTTTTCTGCCGCCCCTTACGAGCCCGAACAACTGGAACTCGCGCGGGCTTGGCTCCAACTGTTGGTTGGGCGACCGCTTTCGCAGCGAGACCTGATCGCTGCGTGGAGTGCATTGGACGATACTGCATCGGCAAGACTTGCAGTTAGCAATTGGTTGGACGGAGGACTCGAAACGCCGGTCGATGGCATTCGCGAAGGG
Organism: Pirellulales bacterium; assembly: GCA_041752635.1. Taxonomy (GTDB): domain Bacteria; phylum Planctomycetota; class Planctomycetia; order Pirellulales; family Lacipirellulaceae; genus JBGSWC01. The sequence goes on from JBGSWC010000144.1 coordinate 4,383, forward strand.
AGCTTCGGCGTAACCGTGATCCGGAACGAGGATGTGGCAGAGGCTCGCCGCGAGGGGATGGTGACAGGATTTACGCTGCCGATGAACCGCCCGCGATCATCGCACTGGTCGACCGGCTGGCGGTGCGGCGGTTTTGAAGTCGCCGCCGACGGGACGATCAATTACGACCCCCGCGAGGGAGCGAATTGGGCGACTCATATTCTGTTTTGATCGCCAGTCGGCGTTAGCGAAGCGACGCGTTGGTATTCCAGGTTGGCTACCAGGCGAAAATTGAGTGCTCAACTCCGAAAGAAGTTTGAAGAAGGTTATTGACTGCGGATATCCACAACCTTAGAATCTGAGCCACGTCATGTCAATATTCGCATAAGCCGACAATGCAAATTAAACTCTGTTTCCCACTAACGGCCCGCACGGCAATCCCCAGCGATCATGGCTACGCACTGCTGGGGGCGGTCAGCCGAATCGCGCCGTCCGTTCACCATCGCGACGGGATTGCCGTCGCACCCATCGCCGGGCGGCAGGCCGGTGAGCGGCTTATGTCGCTCACCAAGAATAGTCGGCTCGTGATTCGCGTCGACGCCTCGCGGATCACCGAGTTCTTGCCGCTGGCTGGCAAAACGATTGAACTGGCCGGCCGGCCACTGGCGGTTGGTGCCCCCGTCGTGCAGCAGTTCGCCCCTTCAGCGACGCTGCGTTCGCGCCTCGTGACGATCAAGGGGTTTTTCGAGCCCGACGAATTCGCTGCCGCCGCACGCCGACAACTCGCCGAATTGGCTGTCGACGCGCAAATCGAGGTCGGCAAGCAGCGAACACTCCGCATCAAGGGAAATGAAATCGTTGGTTTCGAGACTAGACTCTCGGCTCTCGACGAAGCGGCGTCATTGATCGTGCAGGAGCACGGTATCGGCGGTCGCCACCATATGGGATGCGGGTTTTTTCTGCCCACCACAGGAGAGTCTCGTGGCCAAGAAATCTAGCCCAAAATCGCCCCCCCCCGATCGACTCGTATTGTCACTCGCCGATCCGGCATTCGATGCCCTGTTGCGAGCTGGGGTTGGCGGACTCGCAACAACGCTGCTGCAATTCGCCGACGATGTCGCAAAAGGTCGTTATGGCGACGCCCCCGACATCTATTTCGCGAGCGGACCGCCGTGGGAAGTCACGCAGCGCGAAATCGTTTTTCGCTTCCCCGACCCGACGAACGTTGCCAGCGTACTCGAACCGATTTTCCGCTACGCGTTCGGGCTCGATGGCAGGGTGATCGACTTGCGACCGATCGTCGCCCCAACACGGAGCATTCGACTTCAGATTCAACGCGGGCTGATGCTCACTTTCTTGCAGCATGGCAAGAGTCGTAAGGGAGCCAAAAGCGACCAAACGATCACCGAAGAAATCGATGGCAAGCCTTATGAGTTCAGCTATCGACCGCTCGATGCCTATAAGCATCAACAAGGTTTCGCCGACATTATCGATGCGAAAACCGGGGGGCTGTCGCGATTGGTGGGCGAATTACCAGGCACCCTCTATCCCGGGGCGGCCGTTCGCCACAACGCCTTCGCCGGCCAAACGAAAAATGAGGCAGGCATGGCAGCCTTGCTCGCCGCGCATTTCGCACCAATCGGAACGCTGGCACTTTCGCTCAATCGAGGTTCGGCCGTGCTCTTGGTTCCCGATGTCACCGACTTAATCCAGTTCGCCAAGCAGCGGCGCCGGATCACTCCGTCCGACTATCGTCAGACGCTCGTCGGGGGCGCGGCCGATGCCGTGCTGGGGATGTGCGTACGCATCGCAGGCGACAATTTTGCGGACCGTATGAAAACGCCGGGAGTCACCGCTTACTCGTTTCAACCGACTCCGTGGGCAACGCAGCAAAAATCGCGAGTTGCGTCGCTACGCGTCGAGCCGCTCGATGCCGACTCGCTGCGAATCTTCAAGCTAGCGCAAAGTTACTTTCAGTCGCGCTCGATCACTCGCACCGTCGTCGAGAAGAGCGGCAAAGGCAAAGCGGCTAAGTCGGTTGAACGTACCGACAACTTCTTTAGTCCGAGTCTGGTACGTCCATTCATTGCGGATAACCTGGCGAATCGTCGCCGCTGGTACGAAGGTTTCACGAGGTTGTTTGTCGCCCGCGATCCGGCAACCAACAAACCGCTGCGAGATCGCCTGTTCTTCGAAAAAGGGGGGCTTATCAAAATGATCAACTCCGACGTTTGGGACGAACCTGGCCAAAAGGCTCTGGTAGGTGCAGTGCATCGCGCACTGCGAGGCCGCTACGGTCAGATCGCGTCCGAAAACGAAGGCAATCGCGGAGCGATGCAGAATCGTTTTCGGGGCGAGTACGACCGCTGGCGATTGGCATTTTCGGGAGCGAAGACGGCCGATCAATTTCGGCATTCGCTCTGCGACTTATTCGGTCGGGTTCCCACCAATAAGGAACTGCAAGCCAACTGGCCGGCGATTTTGCCTTGGCTCGGCGAGTCGCATTGGCAGCATGCCCGCGACCTCTCACTGCTCGCGCTGGCGAGCTACCAGGGCAAGGGCTCGAAGGAACTCGATGATGCCGAGGCTACTACCCCCGAATCCAGCGACTAAGCACTTCGTGGTGAAATGGAAGAACGACCCTCGACCGCGTCGCAACCTGCATCACACCCCACCATTCTCCACAACTACACGAGCAATCAAATGACCATGCACGTTTTCGCCAACATCGTCACCGACTACGGGACCGCCGCGAACAATCGCGGCGAGACCGAGGGCAATATGACCACGCTGCAAAAATTGATCTGGAAAGGCGGGGTTCATACAACAGTCAGCGCCGAAGCGATTCGCTTCGAGATCCGACGCCACCTCGCCGACAGCGAGGCGGCAGGCACGAACAGAAATTGGGACGAAGCGACTCGTGTGAACGATTGGAGTGATCCTTCGTTCAAGGCTTGGTCGAAAGCGAAGGGCGACACTTACATCGACGACGATGTACTCGGCTTTATGAGCGCCGAGGCGGCTAAGGAAGAAAACACTAAGGGAACCGCGAATGTCCGCCGCGCTGTGCTCGAAGTCACGAGGGCGGTCAGCCTCACGCCTTGGCCGGGGGACACGACGTTCAATGCCGCTTCGCCCGGCGCGACGCCATCGGCGGCCAAGAAGGGAGTTAACCCGGTTCCCTATGGAGCCGAGATTCACGCGACGCGTTACCAATACGGCATTGCGATGACTCCCGATCGACTCCGCAACAGCGACCGTGCGGCCAAGACGCTGCGGGCAATCGCCAGTTTGCGAACGGTCGCCGGTAATCACGGTCGCTTTCTGTTCGATTTCTCACCTGCTAGCATCGTATTCCGCATCACCGACGATCCGGCACCGCGGCTGCTCTACTGCTTCGACAGCCACGACGCGGGCCAAACGGTCGACGCTCGCGAACTTTTGCGACGGGTCGAGGCCGAGGACATTGCCGGTAGCGAACTGATCGTCGGTGGAGAACTGGCGACGACGCCCACCGGCGAAGCTCTCAAGGAGCGCGGCACGGCTGTTTTTTCCGGCGTTAAGAAAGCGACCGACGCGGCTTGCGAGCGGCTCGAATCGGCACTCGCCTAATTTCATCATTCTCCTGCAAACCCAGCGGAAGTCAGTTCGATGCTTGGACTCTACGTCAGTGTACCGATTGCCTCGTTTCGCAAAGGGGCGGCGCGTGAATACTGGGAAACGCACCCGCTGCCGCCGCCGTCGACCATCTATGGCTTTTTGCTGTCGGCCGTCGGCGAACAAGATCGCGACCGACACATCGGAGTTTGCTGCACGGCGGGCCTGATCGGCCAACCCGGGCGAAGCAAAGTGCTGCGGAAGTTATGGCGGGTGAAGGACAAAAAGTTGGGCCAAGGAAATGGTGTTAACGTGCGGCCCGACTATCAGGAGTTGCTCACGGGGGTCGAACTGGCCATTTGGCTCGATTCGAGCGGCGAAACGGGTCCTTCGCCGCATCTCGAGCGACGCGTTGCCGGGCTATTCGATGGCGAGCACCGGAAGCAAATTTCGCGATTTGGGGGGCTCAGCCTCGGAGAAAGTACCAACTTGGTCGATTCGGTAATTATGCTAGACGTATGGAGGGCAAGGAATCCCGATCGGTCATCGGTCGAGCTATTTCTTGCCACACCGGAAGGGAATGCGACGATGCCGGTTTGGGTCGACCACGTTGGCTCGCGCGGTACGCGAAGTGTGATTGGCGATTTCGTCGCGTCCAACTTCGATCGACCCGATATCGAACTGCTTTCCAGGATTCACCCCGACTAAACGCCGCTCGCTACGAGTGGTCTAAACAGATGGGCGAAATCAAACAATCGTTGACCGCGTCGGAACCACCACTGCGGGTCATGTCGCTCCATGCCCTTCTCTATTGCCCCCGACTGTTCTATCTCGAAGAGGTCGAAGGGCTGTATGAGGCCGACGAGCGCGTCTACCAGGGGAGACGGCTCCACGAAGAACGGGTGCCAAAGCTCGACGACGAATCGCGCGAGTTGCGGTCGTTCGATGTCTCGTCAGATGAAATCGGTCTGTTCGGCAAGGTGGACGCCGCTCGTGTTCGCGACGGCCAGTGGGTTGTGTACGAACATAAGAAGGGGCGTTGTCGACGATCGCCCAAGCCCGAGAACAAACCACTCGCGTGGCCGACCGATCGCCTGCAGGTGATCGCTTATGCATTGCTGCTCGAAGATCAACTCGGCCACCGATTCTTGAAGCACGCATTCGCTATCATCAAGACAATATCACGGTTCGGGTGACGGTCGATGAACAGGGGCGGCAAGAAGTGCTCGCCGCTGTGGATCGGGCTCGCGCGCTACGGAGTTCCAACGAGCGGCCGCCGGTCACCGACAATGAAAAGCTTTGCCGTCGTTGCAGTCTACGCGTCGTCTGTCTTCCAGAAGAAGAGCGGCTCGCCAAGGTGCAGGAAAACGAATCGGCTCGCGGTACGCTCTTTCCGTCGCGACGCGAACGTCGCACGCTGCATGTGACAACAGTTCCGGCGACGATCAAACGGTCGAGTCGACAGCTTCGAGTTGAGACCGACGAGGGCACGAAATGCGTGCCGATGGAACAGATCGATGCGGTGGTCGTGTACGGTGGTGTACAGATTTCGTCGCAGGCAATTGCCGCTTGTGCATATGAAGGAATCGCAGTGCAGTGGGTCACTGCTGGGGGCCGAATCACGGGAATTGTCGAATCCCCCGGCCGGGTCCGGCAACGGATTCGTCAGTTTCAAGCCCTCGCCGACGACGCAACATGTCTGCGGTTGGCCAAGACGACGGTTGTCGCCAAGATTCAGTTTCAATTGCAATACTTGCTGCGTGGTACTCGCGGCGATGAGTCGGCCCGCTTGGCCAGCGACGCCGACATCGTAGCCCTTCGCCGAGCCGCTTCGCGTGCCGACAAGTCGGCATCGCTCGATTCGCTCCGCGGTGAAGAAGGGATCGCGGCTCGCCACTTCTTTGCCGCTTTCAACCGACTACTAATCGACCGCGTGCCGGGGTCATTGCGAATGAACGGACGCACGAAACATCCACCCCGCGATCGACTCAATTGCCTGCTGTCGTTCGGATACGGCATGATTTTTGGGCTCGTTCAGCGCGCAATACAAACCGTCGGGCTCGATCAATCGTTCGGATATTTCCATCAACCCCGCACGACGGCACCACCGCTCGTAATGGATGTGATGGAGTTGTTTCGCACGCTGCTGTGGGAGATGCCGCTTGTCGGGAGCTTGAATCGCAGTCAATGGGATGTCGCAGGCGATTTTGATGTGCGACCGGGTCATGTATGGCTGTCGGACGACGGTCGCCGGAAAGCGATTTCACTGTTCGAACAGCGTTTGTCGGAGTCGTACCGCCATCCCCACACGGGTCAGTCACTCGAGTATGGCCGCATGGTCGAACTCGAAATACGACTGCTCGAAAAGGAATGGAGCGGGACACCAGGTCTATTCGGTCAACTTCGAATTCGTTAGAAACTGTGACTGACTATGAGTTCGCCTGCAATTTGGAATTTGGTGAGCTACGATGTCCGAGAGCCGGGTCGGTTGCGGAAGGTGGCGAAGTTGCTCGAAGGCTACGGCGAGCGCGTTCAATACAGTTTGTTTCGCGTACGCGCCAACAAACGGCGTTTGGAGAAACTCCGCTGGGAACTGGCCGAACTGATGGCGAGCGAAGACGATCTATTGGTGATTCCCTTGTGCGAGCGTTGTTCGGCCAAAGTCGACGAAAACTCGCGTGGTGATCGCAGCGACTGGAGCGAACCGCCACCGACGTTCGAGATTTTGTAGCGACTGACGATAAGCGCAGCGGTGCCTCACGCATCGGTGGCTGGCGGTATCGTTTCGACCACTTTTGTGGTAAGTTCTTTGACAATTAAGTTGCTATGCTGGTTGTTGTCGCTGTGGAGGTGCATGAGTTGATAAGGTGGCTGGCTATTACGGCGAATTGGCACGAGTGGGCGACGCGTCCACGCAGTTGCCGGCCATTGTTATCGGGTTCGTTAGGGATGCGTGAATCGACGCAGCAAATCCGCTATGCTGGAAACAGTTTCGAGATGGTGCAGTGGTTCCTTCGATAACGCCGAACGGCGTTGAGCACGTCTCGCTGCGAGTCGGCCAGCGCGAAGTGAGCTTGTGGTTCCTTCGATAACGCCGAACGGCGTTGAGCACTTCGGATCGTACATGTAGACCCCGTCGACCGGTCGTGTGGTTCCTTCGATAACGCCGAACGGCGTTGAGCACGCAGACACCGGACACGGAACAACAATCGCTTTCGCCGTGGTTCCTTCGATAACGCCGAACGGCGTTGAGCACTCGACGCCGACAAAATCCTCGCTGACACCAAACAGGTGGTTCCTTCGATAACGCCGAACGGCGTTGAGCACCACCACAGGCCGATGGTGAGCAGGATTGCCGCGGCGGTGGTTCCTTCGATAACGCCGAACGGCGTTGAGCACGATTAGTAACGAAGGGGCGGCACCTTACGAACTCGAGTGGTTCCTTCGATAACGCCGAACGGCGTTGAGCACCATTGTTCCCGGAAGCCGACGCCGAAGTGATTCGGGGTGGTTCCTTCGATAACGCCGAACGGCGTTGAGCACGTGTAAACGGACCAATGCCACCACCGCCGCGAGCGTGGTTCCTTCGATA
>JBGSWC010000145.1:0-1757 GCA_041752635.1 Pirellulales bacterium
CCTAACTGAGTACGCGCGACGCAGCGGTTCAAAGTGCGGTGCCTGTCCCACTTTTTCACAACATTATCCGCGAGTGCAAAGTGAATAAATGGGACAGGCACAATACTGTTCGGCACGATTTTATCGCGACCTTGGCAGTGGTGGCAGCGGGTGGTTTTGGTTTGAGCGGTGTGGTTGGTTGGTGCGGCTTATTGACCTCGCGGTGAGCCGACCGCGCAGCGTCAACGGCCGCGATACGTTGGCTGCGTACCGGTCGCGTTAAGCCTGCGGTTTTAGTTTTTCGATATGCGCCTCTAACTCTTCGAGGCTCGCCCAGCCGCTGAGATGCCAGCAGATCATCTCGAACGTTCGCTTCGTCGGCGAACGACCCGTGTGCAGAATGATCAACAGGCAAGCAATGATCGCCGCGTAGACCTGAATCTCCACACCGTTCTGCTTGGTGCTCAACAGATGTCGACATCCGAGCAGCTGTTTAAACATCCGAAAGAACAATTCGATCAGCCACCGCAAGCGATAAATTTCGCTCACGAGTTCCGCCGGTGGCTCCAAGAGATTGGTCGCGATCCGTAGCACGCCATCGCTGCTGCCACCGGTGCTGCCACCACGGTACTTGCCACGGCTGGTGTGCGGCGAAGTCGCAATGCAAATCAGTCGCATCTTGTGATCGGGACGATCGTCTCCCTTACGCGATTGCCCCAGCAACACGATTTCATCGCTCAACACGCCGGCGGCTCGGTCGGCATCGCTGAGCGGATTGGTGGTTTCGACTTCGTACTGCGAGTTATCCCGCAGCCGACAGACATAGCTGCTGCCGATGGCATGAATCGCGTTGAACAAGGCAAACTTGGCATATCCTCGGTCGGTCACGTAGCAGCGATCGCTTTGGAGTGTCCTCGCGAGTACCGCCCGTTCGTCGTACTCTCCTTTAGGATTGGCGGGCGTCACGTCGATTCGCGTCGGTAGTCCCCGCAACACTTCGAATTGCGTGTGCAGGCGATAGGCGGTCAGGGCTTTCCCCTTGGCTTTGGGAATCCAAGCTAAGTGGGCCACGCGAACGACTGTGTCGATCACCGAACCATCCACGGCGACGATTGTTTGCTCGATCGTATCGAAGCGATTGCTCTGGGCCGATGGCAACTCGAGCGCGAGTTCGCCCGCGATTTGCTTGAGTGGCTCGGGGTCGAACAGGGCGACCGATTCCGAGAGCGAGCCGAGCGACGCACGTCCCACGCCGAATTTTTTGCGGACCTTGTCGAGGGTGCTGGCTTGTTGCACTCCCCGCAGGCTATCGACGAGCGGGCTAAAGAGCCACAGCAGGATCAGGGTGCAGTACTGATCCATGTGCAGTTGTCGATTGCCAGCCTTATCGCGCTTGGTGCCGATTTTGTGAAGCGACGCCATCAAGGGCTTCAATTGCTTGAAGTACTTGAGCCCCTGAATGTCTCGATCGACCAACTTGTGCTTCGGCTCGGCCATGCACGACAATATGCGCGATGTCGACCGATAGCGCAAGTCGGCTTATCTTGCGTAAACTACGCATGCTTTGCGGCGCAAATCTTGTGCCGAACAGTATTGGGACAGGCACTACGGATGATGCCACTTGGCGGGCCAAAGCCAATGCGCCGTAGAGCCAGTCCCATTTATTCACAGCCTCTGCGCGGGAATGACGTTCTCGATTGCATCGCTGCCGATTTGGGCGAACCTACCAAGTTATTGTTGATTCATTCCTTAGTCGCGAACTGTTTTGATCGGCTCGC
>JBGSWC010000146.1:0-14107 GCA_041752635.1 Pirellulales bacterium
CTGAAGGCGATCTTCGGGGGTCATCTTAAGAATCGGAATTTATACAACCAGCAAACCGAATCGCGATTACGCTGCTCGATTCTCAACCGTTTCACGCAACTCGGGATGCCTCAGTCTGTTTGGAATTAAGCGACAAGGCCATTACTTCGGGCCGAGCGACGAGGAGCCAACTTAGATAAATTGGCAACTCGCTATCGGCGGCACGATCGTGATTAGCGGATTAGCGATTGCCACGAAGATCACAAAAAGTCACGAAAAAGTAAGCGACTAGTGCATTCCGCAGCTTATTTGTCTTGTCTTTTTGTGTTTTTCGTGGCTAAGAATCCAGCGACATCAGGTACTTTTTTAAATACAGCGTCGGAGCCCCGAAGTTAATCAGCAATCCGGTTTCGATCCTTGAAGATTTAAGATAGCCAAGTAACTGCGCAATGTGTTCGTTGGCAACCGCTCGGACGGCTTTAACTTCGACGACGAGCTGTCCCGCGATAAATAAATCGGCATAGTAGTCGCCGAGCAGAGTTCCATCTTCGTCATCGACGGGAAGCGGAACTTGTTGGTCCACCTTCAAACCCAACTTTCTCAGCCGATGCGTGAGTGCGTTTTCGTAGACTTTCTCTAGGTGGCCGTTACGATGGTACTTATGAATAGAAAAACTTGTTTCGCGGAGGATATCGCAAAGGGCGTCGATGCTCTCGAACATGCTGCATTGCCGGTTTTCAGATTGCCACAAAAAACACGAAAAGACACAAAAACGCGATTTACGAAAGAGTCGGCCGATTAGATCTCGTGGCTATCTTTGGCCAGTCTCGCAATTCGACGGCTACTCATTGAGCAGCTTTTGCACTTCTTCGCTCTGGATCTCGGCTCGCAGCTTCGGTAGATCGGGACCGATTGGTCCAAGTTTGCCGCGACCTTCTTTGATTCGGTCGGCGACATCGTCGGCGACATCGGGCGTGTCGATCTCCCAGAATTTTTGTTTCAGCTCAGGACTCAGTGGCTCAAGCGAGCGCACGATGCGAAAGCCGACACCCGAGGCTGGGTCATCGGAAAACCACCACGGGCTCTTCGGTAAGTTGGGGTCTTCGAATTTCCATTCTTCGTCGTTCGAGGCCATCCGCGAGGCACTTCGCATCGCCTCGGGCCAAGCGTCCCAATACCCGCCGCGAGCGACGCGTGGGTAGGCCTTTGTGGGCCAGTTGATGGCCTGTTCCCAATTAAGCGGCCCATCACCAAGATTTGCGTAACCATCTTCGCTATATTCGTCGATGACCCACTCGGCCGCGTTGCCGATCACATCATACAATCCCCAAGCGTTCGGCTTTTTCTCGCCTACCACATGCGATTGATAGTCACTGTTGTCGGTGTACCAAGCGTAGTCATCCAAATCGTCGGCCGAGTCGCCAAAAGGATAGGCGGTCGTTGTCCCTGCGCGGGCGGCGTATTCCCACTCGGCTTCGGTTGGCAGGCGGTAGTCAACCCCCACCATGCTACTGAGCCATTTGGTGTACTGCCGCGCGGCGTAAGGAGTCATCGTCACGGCCGGTTGGCGTGGGTCTTTGCCCGACGCGTAAGTCGTGCTGGGGTCGTAGAGCGCCGTGGGGGCCGTTACGCCGTCGACATATTCGATTTCGTCGCTGAGTGATGCCAAAAGCATTGGCTTTGTTTCAATCACCTTGCGAACTGTCGATTTGTTTGCGGCTTCGGATTCGAGCATTCCCCTGAGCGAAGCCCGGTCGGCATAGACCGTATTGAGTTCCATAAAAGGCCAGTATTGACCCCAAGTCGTTTCGTACTTTGCGACCCAATAGGGGGGCAGCGTCACTTCGACCTGTGGCTCTTCGTCATCCACTCGCTCGGCTTCGTCGGCAGGACTCCCCATTTTGAAGCTACCACCCGACACAGGAACGAATTCGATCGTCTGATCGGTGCCGGGAATCGTTTCGGAATAAGGCACCATAAACCCCCCATCGATGGCGATGGCGGGGCCGGTCACCGGCTTCTCTGCAACGACGCCACGCGGCAATTCCGCAGCAAATGCAAAAGTCGAGCAAGCAATGGCAAGAACGAATGCAAGCGAACGAATTGACATGAGTATTTGTTGGGTAATGAATGGAAGTAATGAGAAATTGCAAGTTGATTTCCGTCATTCGTATCAGCGTCGGAATGACGGTCTACTTTACCGAGACTTCAAAAACGAAGACTGTATTATCGCTTAAACCATCAGCGAATCAAACTGTACGGACGCCGAAATTCGCCAACACCACTGTCAGCCGTTCGATTGGCAGGCCGACAACGTTCGATTTGCTCCCTTCCACGATATGCACCCAATCGAGTCCATCTTGATAGCCAAAGGCCCCCGCTTTGCCTTCCCATGCCCCGCTGTCGATATAGTCATCGAGCATCGCCGGGACCAGCTTGTCCATTACGAGCGTCGTAACAACGAATTCGGTAGCCTGATTCACAAGCCGGCCCCTCGCGAACTCCCGCACATCGAAGCCCGTGTAGACTCGATGTTCACGTCCACTCATCCGCGTGAGCATGTCGCGGGCGTGGTCGTCGCTGGTCGGTTTGCCGAGAATCATGCCGCCGCATTCGGCGACAGTGTCTGCCGCGAGCATGACAACGATCGGAGCAGAGCCCGCGACGCGAGGCGCGACATCGTCGGCTTTTGCCCGCGCGAGATCGACCACCAGTTCGGCTGGTCCACACTGCGAACAGATGCCACATTCGGCCGAGTCATCGGGCCGCTCGACGCGAAACACATAGCCGGCTTCGTCAAGAAGTTGCTTCCGCCGGGGCGAGCCGCTTGCTAATACGAATTCTGGAGTCGACACTGAAACAGCACTCGAAACTTGTGAACAGCCGGTTGTGAAATTACCAGACCAAAAAATTGACGTGATTTATGAAGATAACCACTTGCTGGTTATCAACAAACCGGCCGGCATCGCAACCATGGGAACCGGCGACGATCGCGTGACGTTGCTCGACGTAGCAAAACAATACATTAAACAGAAGTACGACAAGCCAGGCAACGTCTACCTAGGAGTCGTTAGCCGATTGGACGCGGTCACGAGTGGCGTAATTGTGTTTGCCCGCACATCGAAAGCCGCCGACCGGCTGAGCCGTCTGTTTCATGACCGAAAAGTCGACAAGCGATATCTGGCTTTGGTTGAAGGTTTACCGCAACCTTCGAGTCGGGTGATCGAGTCATTCCTCATCAAAGATGATTCACAAAAGCGCATGGTCGGCCACCAACGCGAGATTGCCGGCAGTAAACTCGCGCGATTGAGCTATACGACAATCGCCAGCCGAGCCGAGCGAGCCTTGTTGAGTGTCGAACTCGAAACTGGCCGCAAGCATCAAATCCGCGAGCAGCTCGCGTCAATCGGGCATGCGGTTGTCGGAGATCGCAAATATGGCAGCGATGTCAGTTTTCCCGGCGGAGTCGCGCTCCATGCGTACCGCCTCGCATTTTTGCATCCAGTCGGAAATGATGCACTCGAGTTCACCGCTCCGCTCCCTGGCGTTTGGCCCCGGTGGTGCCACGACGCAGTAAAAACATGACGATTTGGCAGCAAGCGTCTGGCCACTTACACTAAAGCAAGCGAATTTCTCGCAATCGTTGCCCCTCAACTTTACTGAGACCAAGTTGTCAATGGACAAAGCCGAATCACTGTTGGTTCGCACGGCATTGGCGAGCCGGCTCGTGAAGGTCGAGCAACTGCAGCAGGCACTACAAGCGAACGGCAACGAAGGCGGCGTCGCCCTCGAAATGACCGATCAGCAGTTGGGGCAGCAGCTCGTCGATAGCGGATGCTTGAATTCTTGGCAGGTCGAGCAACTGCTGCAGGGTCGCACTAAATTTACGCTGCGATCCTATCAGATTTTCGATGCGATCGGCAAAGGGGGAATGGGGCACCTGTTCAAAGCCCGCCACAGTATGCTGGGGCGCGTCGAGGCGGTCAAAGTGTTGCCACGCCACAAGACGTCGCCAGAGTCGATCACTAGCTTCCTGCACGAGATCCGCATACAAGCCCAGCTCGACCATCCGAACCTCGTGCGTATCACCTATGCCGACCGCGATGGCGATACCTATTTCTTTGTGACAGAATTTGTGCCGGGCAGCGACCTGCGGCGTTTGGTTAGAACTGTCGGTCCACTCTCGCACAGTGCGGCTGCTTATGTGGTCAAGCAGGCGGCCGAAGGACTAGAGCACGCCCACCGTCGTGGGCTCATTCATCGCGACATTAAGCCGGGCAACATCTTGGTGACACCCGAAGGAATCACCAAAGTCATCGACCTTGGCCTTGCTTGGTTCTTGGAAGCCGATATTCCTGAAGCGCAGGAACTCGATCGACTCAAGATAGTAGGCACGGCCGATTATCTGGCGCCCGAAACGATTAACGAACCCGACCGCGTCATGCCCGTGAGCGATGTCTACGCACTCGGTTGTACGCTCTATTACGTAGTCACGGGCAAGGTGCCTTTCCCGGGTGGCAATCCTATCGAAAAGATGAACCGGCACCGTCACGAACAGCCGATTCCGCCACAGCAGTTCAATCCGACGCTTCCGGCCGGGTTTGTCGATGTTGTGAATCAAATGATGGACAAGAACCACGCTTCGAGAGTGCACACGGCCGGAGCTTGTGCTCGGTTGCTCGACCCCTGGATCGATGCCGACGCTGTCGGCCAACTCGCCGAAGCCGTCGATAAAGCTGTCGCCCAGCGACGAACTCCTCGCCTACCTGGCAAACCGAAAGCTCCGCAGCCGCGAGTCGACGAGACATTAATCTATGGAGCCGACGAAGAAGCTGCCATAGCAACGGGCAACTCGCCGCAACCCGCTCGCGGCGGCACGATAGTCGTCGATACCGGCAGCAGCGGCGACGACAGTTTTGGCGACAGCCAAGTCATCGACATCGAACTGTCCGAACCGGTCGACCGGCTCGATCAAGCCGTGAATCTTAGCATCTGGGCTGCTGCGATCGTGATGCTGGCATTGCTGCTGGCGATCCTTTGGGACGTACTGATGTAATCCGACTTCAAGCTCAATTCGAGCGTCGTCACCATATCGACTGGACCTTATCGACTGGCCTGAACTTCGCCCCCTTCCGCGGCGGCGATTTTGCTACGCAGTTGCTGACTCAAACTGGCATCGAGAAATTGATTGAGCAATCCTTTCGTTTCGTCAAAAAGTCGATTGATCTGTTGCTCGACCATCGGATCTTTCACACTCACGAGTTGTTGTTCTTTGTTGAGCATCACTTCGAATTGGCTGCGTCCGGGCAGGTCGTCGAGTTCACCAAGAATCTTGCGAGCGGTCGCGAAATCTTTCGATTCAATAAACTGATCGATTCTTGCCGCCATGATCGATCGCCTCGCGACGACGTCGATCAATTCCTCGCGAATGGCGGCGAGCTTCGCTTCGGCGGCAAGGCGATCTCGGTGGTCGGGCAGCGGGGCCTCGACCAAATCTAAATCGCCTGGCAACAACGGAATCTTCGCCACTGCTATCGCACCACTCTTCACATAAGCGGTTTGGATGCGAGTCGGCCCCGGCGGTACCTCGATTTCTCCGCTCAGATCGGTCTTGCCAAGTTCGCGAGTCTCTTTTTCACCCGTATTCTGCAGGTAGACATCGAGCCCGGCGAGTCCTTCGTCTTCATCGTTGCGGTTGTAGAGCCTAAGCGTGACCGGCGTCGGCGTTTCGCGAACCAGCAGCGCTAACTGCTCGACACGTCCACGCTGCCGAAAACCGAACGGTCTGTTGGTGTGGCTGTGGACGATGCCACTTGTGGCCACCGGCTGTGAGTCGTCGACTTCGATGTAGCTCCACTTCACGCGATCGATGCCATTCTCGACTGGATTGCCACTGCTGTCGATTTTTCGTAGCAGCGGAGCGAGAATTGCCCCAACCGGGGTGAGGTCGATGCTGCTTCGTTTAGGCAGTGCCGAGCCTTTGAACGAAATCGCCACACTCGCATCGTCGCCTCGCTTGATGCTGTAGGTCGCAATGGGCGCGAAGACTTCGATCAAACTACGAAAACAAAGTTCCGGGACGTAGCCCAGGCTAGTCGTTTCGGCAATCGCCGGTTGCCCCCACTCGGCCGCGTAGTTGTCGAATTCCTGTGTAGTCACCCGATAGCGGCCAGCGACGCTGTCGATTTGAATCAGCATCACTTTGTCGAACTGTGGCAACACGTCGGCCGCGACTAGCGAATCGATCGGTGGTGAGTCGAGCGGCTGAGACGTTGTTGATGCTTTGATCTCGAAATTAGCATCCCACAGCGCTCCGAGCGATGCATCGATGCGATCACCCAGGTGGATCGCAAGTCGCTCGGACAGCGGATCACTCTCGATTGTCGGCAACGACGAGCGAATGATGACCTTTACGCGATAAGGCGAAAGCTCCCAGTATCGATCAACTGTGACGCCGCGACTCGAAGCCATTGAGACCATCAACAGCGCCAAGGCGAGCACCCAGCATGCGTAATTTCTAGCGATACGAAACACGTCGGCCTTTAGTCAAACTTCATTTGCCAGCGAGGAATATCTTGATAGAGCGTCACGCTGCCGCTCGAAAGTCCTTGTAAATAGTTGCGGCGAGCGAAATGGTTGCGCGTTTGCCAGAGTGGGATGACCGGCAACTCACTCGAAGCAACGCGATGCATCGCGAACATCTCTTGTCTGACATCATTCCAGTTGTTGGCCCTATCGAGTGCGTCGAGCGATTGCAACAAAAAGTCGCTATCGGCAGGAATGATACCGTCGACACCCAGCAAATCGCGGGCGTCGGTGACCGGTTCCCACGCCATGAGCTCGACATATTTAAGATCGACCCCTTCGAGTGCGGGATCGGTCAATTCGTCGGCTGTCATCTCAATCAGTTCGAGATTGAGCCCGAGCGCGCCAAGTTGTTGTTTAATCGCTTGGCATGTGGCCCTTACCACTGGGTCAGTGCTGTGGGCCATGACCAATCCAGGCAATGGTGGTAGTGGCGACGGTTCTTCGCCCTTGGGTACCTTAGGCTGAACTCCGCTCCAAGCGACGTTTAGCAGCATCGCGGCCAGGCGGATGTCGTATTCCCGCGGCCTCACGGCCGAATTATACGCATAGGGAACTATCTCGCTGAGACTATCGCGAGCCGCGAATGGGGCACTCACCGCTTGGTAGCCGGGGCTCGACTCGCCTCCCAAAATAATTCGTTCGACGATGCCATCGCGGTCGATCGCATAACAAAGCGCTCGGCGGAATTCTCGACGTTCGAGCAGCGGTTGCCGCCTGGTTGGGACGAGTACATGCACTGTGGGAAGTTTGTAAGGCTCGATGCTGAGTTCGCGGATTTTTCCGAGCTTTGCGACTTGCCAAGGTGGAACGCGGTCGATGACGTCGATGTCGCCCCGCACCAGGGCCGAGAGCGCGTCGTCTTCGTTCTCAAACAGAACTTCCCGAACCTCTGACATGCCGCCCGACGGTGTGCCCGACTTCGGAGCTTGTGAATCGAAGAGTGTCATGTTGCCATCGCGCTCGACCACTTTGTATCCAAGCTGACCGGTGAGCACCTGCAACTCACGGGGCATTGGTAAACGCAACAACGACTCGGGTCGCACATGGGCGCGGGCAAGCTTGATGCGAACTTGATTCGGGTACTGCAATTCAACGTCGCGAACCAGCCTTGCCAGCGTTGGGCTCGCCCCGGGCAGGTCGCCGCTCGCAGCCAACAACAAGTCGCGAGCGAGTGCCGCAACTCCAACGGCAAGTTCCGCTTCGTCGAATCCAGGACGAGGTTCGACGGTAATGGTCACTTCCAGCCCGGTCGGATCGGTCGTGATCTCGCCGACGGGCGAAGTGTAAATTCCCCCTTCTGGGCTATAGTCAACCAGTTCGGCGAGCATCGGTTCGATTAGCTGCGAGGTGCGTGCGTGGGGCCAACTATCGAGGCGAAAGACAATTCCCTCGGGCGCGGCCTCGAACACACCAACAGCGACTTGGGGATTGGCTGCTTGGATTTTTCGCTGCAGCGATTGACTGCCCGGAATTTCGGGCCAGACTCCAACCGCTTGGTCGATCGCCCGGCGAGCGGCGGCGAAATCGGAATTTGCAAATGCCTGTTCGGCAATCTTCATTTGGCCAGCGGCGGCCTGCTCGAATTGCCCTCGCCACAGGTCGACCACTGTGAGGGGCAAGTCGCCAAAGTTGTTGGCCACAACGTCAAGCGCAAGACGAGCCGCCTTGTAGTTCTTTTCGGCCAGATATTGCTCGATGATCTTGCCGGCGACCTTGTCAATCGCAACGGCTAGCCCCGGTGCGTTCGGGTTGCGATCGTGCAACGAGCCAAGCACGGCCAGCGCGCGATCGTACTCGCTTGACTTAAAGGCATCGAGTGCGTCACTTTGTAGATAGAAGTCGAGTGCTGCGTCGAGTCCCGGGGTCTTCGGATAACGTTCTTGGAGCCGCGCAAAATTAAAGTACGCCTCGTCAAATTTCCCGGCTTTCGTCAACTCGCGTGCCTCATCCATGAGCATTTGCTCATAGAGTTCGATGCGTTCGATACGGTTCCACGGCAACTCGAGGTCGCCGGCTCCTTTCGACGGATCGACTAACCTGAGCACCAGACTACCCGACGGAAACGGTTGCGGAACTTTTCGACCCGGCAATTCAAGCGGCTGCACTTCAAGCGGTTTCTTGGGGTCGCCCCCCTTCCAATAAATGCGATCGAATGGCTGTCGTTCGCCGAGCGCAAGTTCTTGCGCCACCGCTCGGACGCCACCACAAACCGCGAGCGCAACCGCAACGAACGCCGCGAGACAACGGCAAGACAGCAACAGCGTTATTTTACGTGGGCCGATCATTCGTTCGCGGGGCTAGGAGTATTGATGACGAGAATCGATCCGTCTTGCGTCGCGACAACAAACTTCTGTTCGAGCAGTTGAGCGCCACCAACGAATGGCTGTTTCGCATCAGCGATGCCCGAGGTGCTGCCATCGGCTGCGGAAAGACTCACCAGTTGTCCCGACGCAAACGTCAGCACGATTTCGCCGCCGACCACCAATGGCTCGCCTACATAGTCGTCGGCGGGGCTATCGCGTTGCCAAACTTTTTGGCCATCCGCACCGACGCCAAATAGCTGGCCCGATTCTGTGGCAACGAGCAACAGATCGCCCGCGATGTAGGGCCCCCAGGCAACTTTCGACTGCAACTCAACTCGTTCGGCCGATTGCAGCGTCGGCAAGGCAAAACTCACTAGCCGCCCGTCATTGCTGCCGGCGAAAACGCGGTCGCCCATCGCGACGAGACGAGTCGCGAGCGATGCTGTGCCGACTTCGGCTTCTTGTACAGCAGCCAAAAAAGCGCCATTGGCATCGAGTTCGACAAGATAGATTTTCTCGAGCCCATCGCTGATTACAAACTGCGGAACTTCGCCCTCGATTGGGGCAACTGGCAGCCACGTTTTTTTTGCGCCGGGGGGTAATGGTGGTTGGAAACCACCGGCTAGCTCTTTCCCGGTGGCAGAATCAAGATATTGAACCTGTCCGAGCGCGAGCGGAGCAAGCCAGCCACGGCCCAGCGCGGCCGGCGGACAGGCAAGTGGACCCGGAAGGTCGACGATACTTAGCGGTTTGGCTTCGCCTGGATTGAGCCGCAATGCTCGCTGTGATCCGGTCGAAGCGAACACTGCCGCGCCGTCGCTTAGGGCGAGGCCACTCTTGAGCGGCGGGATGGGCTCACTTGGTCCCGGTAGTGCTTTGTTCAGCACCCGCGACTTGATTGCGTCGCGGTCGAATAGATAGACGCTGCCATCGGAACCGGCGAGTGCGAGGCTCACCGGTTGCTGGCTGGCAATGACGCCACCAGCAGGTGGCGAAGCGAGGTCGGTTTCCCAAACCGTTTTGCCGTTGCTCGTGGTGGTAGCGGTAATCGTTAGCGCGGCAGTGTTTCCCCGCTGGCGGGCGTGCAGCAGTACGCCATCGCGAACTACGAGCGGACCGGCGAACGTTGAACCACGGTAATCATCGCTGATTTCCTGGACTACCACCCGGTTGCCGGTGGGGGCGACAACCAGTTTGCTCAGGTCGCGGCTGGCGTACCAAATGTTGCGATCGTCGAGCGCCGCGTACCGCAAGAACGATTGGCTAGCTCGCTCGGTCTGTGAAGCAAGTTGGGTGAGCGCCTCGCCTTCGGCCGATGGATTGACGTCGTAAACCGCCAGAGTGCCGCGATCGGTGTTGACGACAAAACGTCGACCCGAAACAACCGGCTGTTGCAGCACTAGCCCTTCGAGTCGCGCGGCGGCGACTTCCTTCTCGACCAGCCCTTCACGGTCGAGACTGAACACCCGCAGTCGACTTGACTGAGCTCCGTCGTTCTCGGCAAGGGCCAGCTTGTTGAGCACGAGTGCTGGCGGCGCACTGATTGTGCTGGCGGCATGTCCGGTGAAGGTGACACCCAAGCTCGACAGGTCGGCGAGGGCGAGCGTATACAGGCTCGAATGATCGCCAGTCAGATAGATGCGTCCACCACTGGTGTCGACCGACGGCGCTGTGCGAAGTGGTTGTGCAAACTGTACGAAGCCCTCACGAGTGCCCGAGGCAAGATCGACCACGTGCAGTTTGCCAGCTTCGCTAGCCAGATAGGCGCGATTGTCGGCAACCACCGGCTGGGCGACCATTTCGCCGAGCGTCAATCGCCATCGAAGTTTGCCGTCGGCCGCGTCTAACCTTAGTAATTCCTGATTCAGAGAATCGAACAAGAGCACATCATCGCCAAGACGAACCGGTTCTCGCAGCGCAAGTTGCGGGCCAATGTACCTTCGCCACATGAGCTTGCCGTTGGCGGAGTCGATTCCATAAACAGCACCACGGTGGGCGATTACAAAAGGACCACTCGTCGGGGCGGTCCCTTCGATGCGTTGATTGGCGAGCGCGATCGTTGCGAGCACCGCGGTCGGACGCTCGGTGGTTTCGGCGCTGAGTGCCTCGGCGACGAATTTCACTGCCGACTGCTCGGCTTTCGAAATTCGCAACAACGCCTCGGTTAACTTGTCGTCGGTGGCAAGCACAGGATGTTGCTTGACAAGGGCCGACTGAGCGTCGTAAGCCCCGCGGGTGTCGCCGGCGGCAATGGCGTCGTCGATGGCGACAATGGTTTCGGCCAAGCTCGTTTGTGCCGCTTGCCGACGATCGATGCGGGTGAGCGTTTCGCGAACTTCGTTGAGTTCGCCGGCGTCGCGACGCGTTGTGGGAACGTAGCGTGTGTTCTCGCTCAACGCGAGCGCCTCGGTCGCCTGCGACGCAAGTTCTTTTGTTTTTTCTGAGTCTTCTGATTCGTCGGCCAGTTTGGCGAGCCCTTGCGCAATCGCTGGCAACAGCGCGCTGAGCTCCTCTTCGGCTGAACCAAAATCGGGCTCGTTATCGACCGCTTTTAGTTCGTCTTTCGCGATCGTGAGTGCCGACTCAAAGTTCTTGCCTTCCACGGCTCGCCGGATGCGAACCATTGCAAGTTCAACGCGGGCTTTGCTGGCTTGATCGTGCTGCGGGAACTTCTCGACAAAGCGTTCGTAGTTTTGAATGGCGTTCGTGTAACTACCAGTGCTGCGTAACTTTTGTGCCTCTTCGAGCAACTTGTCGCCAGTCTCCCAATTCATGATCACATACATCACGACAGCGGCAATGACGAGCAGCACAAGGGCTCCACTTCCGATCAACAGGAGGGGCGAATCCCATTCGTTCGACTTTTTGCCCGACTTGCTTTTCTTTTTCTTCTTTGATCCTTTTTTGGTGCTTTCCCCTTTTTTGGCTGGTTCTTCACCGGCAAGTGGCGACCCACCCAAGGGGTTGCTGCCAAATCCGCCGTCGCCCGAAAGTCCATCGAGAGGCGAGCCGAGGTCTCCCAAGTCGTCGAGCGGAGAGCCCAAATCGGGCAATCCGCCAAGTGGATCATTGGCCGGCTTCTCGGGACGTTTTTCCGGTCGCTTGTCGCGCTGCGGCTTCGCTGGTTTCTCGTTCGGCTGCGATTTTTTTGCGGGGGCTTTTGTAGCCACGGCCTTCGGAGGACTGGCCGTCAGCGCGTTTGTCGCCTGATGCTTGGTCAGGTGTCCCTTGTCGACAAGAAACTTTGCGAGCGCTTTGGCCGACAATGCCTTGGGGCCATTTGCCTTTTCTCGCAGCTTTTCGAGCAGCGCCGAGGGGAGCAGTTGTTGTGCTTCGAGAACGTCGATGAATTCGTCGGCAGTCATGAATCGGTGGGCTTCGCTCGGTCGTTGGGCCGGTGTTGGTTTGGCGGGATGCAAGATTGGTTTAGAGATCGCCGTCTTCGTAGACCATCAAACGGATTTCTTCCATCTGGGTCGCAGAGCCGGCATCCAACGCGTCGACTACTTTTTCGTGAACGGCATCGCCGTGGGCTTGTATGAGCATTTTACTTACTCCGACGCCATTCGTCCCTTCGCGAGCCAGCCTGACCTTGGTTCTCATCTCCTGAGAGCTCACGGCACGTTGTTCTTGCTCGGCCGCAACAGCGACCCAGTAGACGTTGTTCTCATCAATTCTCACGGTGACGGAGTCTTTCTCGACTTCTTCAACTATCTCGACTGGGGCCGCTTCGTCGTTGTCGGGGGGGGGGACAGCAAGCGACTTTTGCAGCGCGAACGCGGCTGTAATCATGAAGAAGATGAGCAACAAGAACGTCACGTCGATCATCGGCGTCATGTCGAGTTCTTCGTCGATCTTCGGTTTTTTCGGAGCGGTCGCGGCCGCGTCTTCCGCATCGCGTTCGATTTCGAGCATATCGCTACTCTGTTTCGAGGACGGCGAGGTTTAGTTTCATACCGAGTACTTTCGCCGACGCTTTCATCAATCGATGAATTTCGCGAAATTTTACGTTGCGGTCGGCTTTGATGACGACATCAGTCTTGCCCTCTTCAAATCCTTTCTTGACGGCCGCTTCGACTTGCGTGGCGCGGGATTCGAGGTCGTTCGGCAATTCGGTGCCGGGCACCTTGCCATCGCCGTTGAAGGCCGGGGCAACATCGATGCCCCCCTCGCCGAGCGTAAACACGATGCTGTGGAGTTGACTCACGCCGGTGCCGTGCTGAGCCTTCGGCAAGTCGACGGCCGTGTTCTTATCCGGGGTCGAAGCGACGAGAAAGAAGATCAGCAGCAAGAACGTAATATCAATCATCGGCGTCATGTCGAGCTCAGTCTCTTCGACTTGCCGCGCACGCTGAGGCGCAACGAAATCCTCGAATTCGTCGTCGACTTTCAGCAGCATGGATTCGGATGCTTCGGACACGTTACCGTAACGATTGAGAATGTTAGCTAGAAAATGTAGCCACCGTCGCCAGACGGTGGAATTGCCTCGGCAGTCGACATGCCTCAGACCGGTCCACCGTCTGGCGAGGGTGGCGACGCCCGGCTTTTGTTATCCACGGCCCAGCGCGGCTTTGATTGACTCGGCCAGCCGAGTCATACCGAGCGTGACCAGGTCTTCCATTTTACGCAGCCGGACATTGATGCTGTTCGATAAAATCACCAGCGGAACTGCAATTGCTAGACCGATAGCGGTGGTAATGAGCGCGAACATGATGTCCTTCGCCATTTGCCCCGGGTCGACTTTGGCCCCACTACTAAGGTTGTCGAACGCCCCCATCATCCCGAGTACCGTGCCGAACAGCCCAATCATCGGGCCACTCTTGGCCACGGTCGACACCCAACTCATGCGATGCTCGATGTCGGCCATGATATCTTGCTGAAAACGCTCCCAGAGTCGCCGTTGGACCCGTGCGGCACCTTGGTCACGATGTTCGACGGCGTAGATGGCAAGTTGCGGCAAAGCGCGGCGGTCGTCTTCGCAAAGTTCCAGCGCCCCATCCCAGTCGTGTTTTTGGATGTGCCCATCGAGTTCGGCGAGAAACTCTTCTTGATCCTCTTCGTCGCGAAAGCGAACTTGCCCCACCCGACGCCAAACGACGACCGCGCAAAATGATCCCCACAGCGCGAGAACTGCCATCGCGGCGTAGACGAGGTAGCCAACGAGTTCAAAGAGAATTTTCATGGAGTAAGCAGGGCTAGGTTTTCGGATTCAGTGAATTTTCAGGACAGTTTTCGTC
>JBGSWC010000147.1:0-3932 GCA_041752635.1 Pirellulales bacterium
GGCGGCGGACGTGGCGGCCGTTAGAGGGGTAGGGGGGCGGAAGTTTTTTGGCTATCGAGCCCGCATGCAACCCGAGCACGACTGCCCAGAAAGTCTCCCGCCTTATCACTAATCGACATTGCGAGTCGGATTCGACGCAGCGGGGGGAACGCTGCCCATCCGGTCGTCGATATCAACCGCTCGTGGATCGCGGTAACGATTGAGGTCGAGCTTCGGCACATGCCAAGTCGCGCAACCCGAAACCAAACCGGCCAATAGGGCAAGTCCCAACCAGACGTTCAGACGAGAGGGTTTAATAGGCACAGGGGCGGCACCAATCGATGACCGGAAAGCGGCGGGAGTTTGACGAGTCGCGCGTCGTGTGTCGAGAGCAACTCAAAGCTATCAGCGTTCCGCTATCAGCCAAACAGGTTTCGCTTGACGAAACCCATTGGCGACGCAGCCGCCGTTCGGGCTGAACGCTACTTGGCGACGGCGACACGACCGTTGTTTCGCGCGATTCCCGAGGTAGTGTCGCCTTAGCAAAACCCTGAATTAAGGGTGCCCGTAATACTTGGCATGGTCGACCGCACCGTCGTGGCGGTTGCTGGCTCCGCGATGCACTGAACGTGCGACGTCGAAAGAAATTCCCTCGACATGCCCATCGCAGTACGCCATGAAAAATACAGCCGTATGGGCCGAACCGAAACCACCTGGGTCGCGGTTAGGATGGTCGCGCTCGGGAACCTGCGATCCACTGCGGTAGTTATCGTTGTTGTAGCCGGTACACCAGGTCTCGTTGTCGGCCCCTGATTGGCCCGTTAGGTAGTTGTTAGGGTTCATGTACTTTTCACCAGCAAAATAAGTCTTCGACGTGCCATCGGTGACGTGCTTCACCCCCACTTCACTGACCTGAAAGCTAATGCCATTAAGGTGAGAGTTACCTGCTTGTTTGCCGGTCTTCGTGTTGCTCCAGCGAGTATTGGCGACGGTTTTCATGTCGCGAATACCCCAAGAGCCCGGACCAGCGCCATTTTGATTGTTTCCGCTGTCGCCGCTGTTGGCAGCGTAGTCGCTGCGACCGACGAGATTACCACCGCCGATTAAGCCGGACAAATTGGCCGCATTATAAGCGACTTGCGTCCCGCCAATTGTGTAGGTGGCTGTTTCACGTCGCGAGGGACAGCGGATCATGTCGAGTGGATTGGAAACCACAAATGTCGCGCCCTGGCGTTGTTGTTCAGACACTAGGTCGAAATCTCCGTCGCCCGCGCGTTCGTAGATGCTGCCTTCTTCGATGAATGGAAGCGACGAATAGATCCAGCCCCCCGGTTGCTTCTGGCCGAACCCACGGTCGGCGTCGCCAACCCAAAACCAGCCCCATCCGCCCGAGGGATAGAACTTGACCACGTCGTGGTGACTCAGCGCGGCCAGTCCAAGCTGTTTGAGGTTATTCGAGCACTGCGTGCGGCGGGCTGCTTCGCGAGCCGATTGCACAGCTGGTAGCAACATGGCAACCAGGATTCCGATGATGGCGATGACAACCAACAATTCCACCAGTGTAAACGCGTTACGAGTCGAGCGACGCACGGTTTCTCTCCGAAAAGTTGACGAGTCGATTTGCGGGACTTCGACGCATCGAACGTCCCTCTTGGCTGGTACCCAATCCCCACTCTGTACCCTGCGAAAAGATGAGCAAATTACCCTCCTTACCGCAATCCCCTCTCGTCTGAGTCTATCAGAAACTCCCCATCGAATGCAAACTGATTTTAGCCGGGTCACTGGGGGAGCCCCTGGGAGAGCCCCTGGGAGAGCCCGAGGGGGATTCCATTGAGTATGCCAAACACGAGACCACAAAATCGAAAAACCGACCCTTATTCCGGCTCGCGAGACCTAAACCCACCCCAATTCGGGTGCCATCGATGCCAGTAACGGACGTTGAATTGCTTATCTTGGATAGCGGCTTAGACGTCAACGTGAGGGTTCCCCGCCAGTCGCTAGGCTCTCATCAATTGACATCGGCACGAAGAAGACATCCGTCGGGCGAACTGCAAGGTCGCTATTGCTTTCCAGGAAAAGAGTATGATGACCATTCTCTTTCGGATAAAACGGAAACCAGCAAGTCACCGTGAATGTGCCACTTTGGTTAGCACTTTTTAGCCGCCAGCGATGGGTCCCCGCCCGTAAACGGGCGGGGACTACTGCCACCGGCTATTGATTCTCGTCGTCATCGAGATCGACATCAACATCCGTGTCACCAGTCGCCGGATCCTTGGTGATCTCGACGTCACCGAGCGGCGTGTTGACATCGACGGCTGAGTCGTCGGGCGTGACAGTATCGGCCGCGTTGTCGATACCGTGTTCCATGTCATTGCCCCACTCGTCCGAGTTTTCTTCGACATCGTTCTCGGGATCGATCACTATTGGCTTGTCGGTTTGGTAGGGCGTTGTGTCGGTACAACCAATCGATAGCGGGGCGATAAGCAGCGTGGCGGCGAGAGCGCCGCGGGTGAAGGTAAATCGCATAATAAGTTTTCCAGAGGGTGAAATGGCAAAAAAATGAACCGACGATTACCAAGGCTTCAGTTTCCAGCCCAGTACGAATCCGATGCCGAAGCACCAAAGCGCTGCTACGTCGGGGTTTTGGCGGGCGTAAGTCGTCACGTAGTCGACAACGCTCGGCAACTCTTCGAGTTGTTGCGATCGCATCGCCTGTTGTTCGGCCGATTTATCGGCGGTCGGATAGGCGGTGGTAGTCATTTTGAATGCTCCTGTTGGTGGGCGAAATGTTAACGGTCAAGGTTGCCTCGAAGCCAAGCGAAACTCTGCTGCAGGTCGCTGCCAACGCGGCTAAACCCGTCGCTACAGCGGCGGACACTGCGATAACCGACGAGGGCACACACTACCGAAATTGTGGCTCCGATGCCGGCCGAGGCCAGTAGTGCTGCCGGCATGGACCACTCCAGCGACTCGACGAGTAGGTGGGCAATCGCCAGCAGGGCAACCGGTACGGTCGCCAGCCCAGCGACAACAGCCAGGCTGCCGAAGACAATCACTTTGCGCGCCGAACCGGCGGCTCGCTTGCTCTCGACAGAGAGTAATTTGCCATGCAATTCAACCAGGTCGAACAGTCCGGCAGTTAAGCTGTCGTGCTGCGTCGGCGTGTGTGTGATTCGTTGTGTGTTCATCGTTTTATGATCCAACCGATGGCGATCCCGACAATGAGTCCGGCGGCAATCGTAGCGACGGGATTAAGTGACAGCGTTTTCTTTGTGGCGGCGATTATTTGCTCGGGCGTTGGCATGTTGCCCGTCGGCAGCTTGCCACCCGCTGTGTTCGCCAGCGGGCGCTGGCCGTTGCGGCGGTGTTCGAGGCTAACCATGGGCGTCTCCTGTCTTGGTGGCGTCGTCGTCGGGGCCCCACGGCAATTTGCTGTTTAGAAACTGAGCGACGGCCGCTCGCAGGGCGAAGCCACCGGCAGTCAGCAGGAAACCGCTGATGGCTCCCTGCGAATCTCGCCCGGCCGCATTCACTTTGACTTTAATCTTGCCGGTGCTCACTAATCGCTCGATTTGTTTGTCGTCGAGTTGGACCGTTTGTTTATGAACAGGCACCAAAAAATAGCCGACCGCGAGGGCCGCCCCGACGCAGGCGAACGGGTGGCGACTCGCCTGCTCGCGCCAGTCGAATGTCAACTTGACGTCCTCGCGAAATTCGGTGGCGCACGCGGTTGTTTGCCGCCGACGAGCAGCGAGTTCGGCTCGCAGCCGAGCCGCCTCGTCGGCGTCGTCGAGAGCACTAATTGGAGTCGGCGTAGGCATGGTTACTTTCCGGTAAGCGCGTGGCTCGTTTTGGCGAAATAGTCGGGCAACGTCTCGTGGATCGCCCGGTTGAATTGGGTCCGCACCTGCTGACTCCAGCGGCTGTCGCGAATGTCGTCGTCGCCAGACCCT
>JBGSWC010000148.1:0-8441 GCA_041752635.1 Pirellulales bacterium
TGACAGGTCGGAATGCCGAAATTGCTTACGACTTCGCCAACCTGCATGTCCAGATTCCCAGCGGTACAGGCAGCGGCGCCGAACACGCCGAATGGGTACTCAATGGCACCGTGAAGATTCGCACGCAAGATCTCGATAAAAACCCAAACTAACGTGGACCGGCCAGCTCAACGGTAACGTCGACGGCCGGCCGGTCGATATTCAGTTCGTGGATCGGCAGCTTATCGTGAATTTCGCTTCGCTTGGCCAGCTTTGGAGTAGCCGACGAATCGTGGCAACTCTGCTGCCGAGCTTGCGAATTTTGTCGGCGTGTGGTGTCGGCGTATACGTCGAAGCCAGTCATCGGTACACTCAGCGAATTACCCCCGTTCCGTCGTGGTTGGTCCGATTATTGTCTCCGGAACTTCGACAGTTGAGTTAAGAAACAAATAAGGGTCGAACTTGCCGAACGAAGGTGGCCACGGAACGATTGCGGTCACCGGCGCGACCGGATACGTCGGCGGGCGTTTGGTGCCGCTGTTGCTGGATCGGGGCTATCGCGTTCGTTGTCTGGTGCGGAGTCCGCGGAAACTCGAAGCCCGTCCTTGGAGGAATCACCCCCGCGTCGAGATTGCCGAGGTCGATGTTGCCGATGCCCATACGACGGCCAAAGCACTCGAGGGATGTAGCGCCGCCTATAACCTAGTGCATTCGATGGTGGCGGCAGGCGACAACTATGTTGAGCATGACCGCCGACTTGCGGGGGCGTTTGCCGAGGCCGCCAGTCGCGCGGGGATCGATCGCATTATCTATCTCGGTGGCCTCGGCGAGTTGGGCGATGGGCTAAGCAAGCATCTCGCTTCGCGGCGTGAGGTCGAGCAGATCCTGGCATCGGGCGCGGCAAGCGTCACGGTGCTGCGTGCCGCGATGATTATCGGAGCGGGCTCGGCATCGTTCGAGATCTTGCGGTACTTGGTCGAGCGATGGCCGATTATGATTACGCCGCGGTGGGTGCAGACCGAAAACCAGCCGGTGGCCATTGCCGATGTGCTGCACTGGTTGGCCGAGTGCTTGGCAGTGCCGGAGACTCGTGGCAAGGCACTCGAAATTGGTGGCCCCGATGTCGTGACCTACCGCGAACTGATGCAAGTGATGGCCCAAGAGCTGGGCCTCCGCCGCCGGTTGGTGCTGGTTGTTCCCCTACTGACGCCGCGACTCGGTTCGGCATGGATCAGTCTGGTTACCCCCGTCACGTATCGCGTCGCGCGGCCGCTCGCCGAGGGTTTGCGGAACCGCGTGGTCGTGACCGATTCGGCGACGCAAGAATTGATGCCGCACCAAGCGCTGTCGGTGAGGCAAGCGATCCGCGAATCGATCGACGCCATCGAAACCAACGATGTGCAAACACGATGGTCGGTAGCTGGGCCGATCCCCGGCGACCCCGACTGGGCCGGGGGCACCGTGCTGACCGACCAACGGAGTATTGCGATCGACGCTCCCGCGAGCACCGTTTTTGCCGCGGTGTGCCGGGTCGGCGGCGGCCATGGCTGGTACGCCGGCGACATCCTCTGGCGGATCCGCGGTTGGATGGACCAAGTGGTCGGCGGTCCCGGACTACGGCGAGGCCGACGACACCCCGAACAAGTCGAGTTCGGTGAAGCGCTCGACTTTTGGCGCGTGGTAGGAATCGAACGACCAAAATCCATGCTGCTCCGCGCCGAGATGAAGCTGCCGGGTATCGCGCAGCTTGAGTTTCACACACAGCCTGCTGGCGATGCCGATCATACCGAGCTGACGATGACCGCTCGTTTTCGCCCCAAGGGACTGGCCGGCATTCTGTATTGGTACAGCGTTCTACCACTGCATCACTTCGTGTTCGGTGGCATGCTCCAAGGCATCAAACGCGCGGCGGAAAGTGGTGAATTGCCAAGAACGACGATGAGCCACAGTCAGCACGTTGCTGGGTCGAGCGAGCCAAACAGGGAGCAGCACGCGCCGAAGGTTGACCTGGCGAGGCACTAGCCGCCTGGCCGAGCCGGTGGAGGCTTCTGAGGCTAAAAATTCCAGAAAATTCACCAGCCCTAGACTCGGGGTTGGGGGACCGTGATGTTAAGACTTAGGCCTTGAGCGATTCCAGGCGTAACCCAAATGGGAAATTTTAGACATCGTTGAACCTCGGACCTAAGTGCTGGCAGCCACGCCGATTACAGCCAACGCTGAGCCGGCGACCGTTCGAGATACAGCTTGGTATTTTTGCTCACAGTGTCCCTTGGGTATAGCATTTGCCTGAGGGATCATATGGTTGAACGACCTTCTGCAACAGTTGCGAAAAAAGGCCATTCTCGGAAACTGAAGCCAAGCAAGCGGTAGTCAAGCCGTCGCGGCTCGCTGGCAGCCGATGCGTCAGCGTGGTCGATCTCTACGCAGCGTGAGCGAATGCTCTGCCGGAATTTTTTCTCAATCGATGGAGGTTTTACAACGGCGTAACGGGGAACAACAAATACTGCATTGACGGCAGAAGGTACCTGAAGCGAACGTTGCTGCGTATAACGAGAGCAGTAGCCGGGCACACTTCAAGAACTCATGACCAACACACTTATCTTTATTTGGACTGTCATTCTGCTAATGGGCAGTAGTTCCGTTGTCGCGCTCATCTGGGCGGTGACCTCGGGCCAGTTGAGCGAGTTCCAAAATGGTGCGACCAGTATCTTCGATTGCGACGAACCCATTGGCGAAATGACCGACGCCTTCCCAACCGATGTTTCCGCACAATAAAAACCTTCATTGAAACCCTTCCATGAACAATGAGGTCTCGGCGACTGGCCCGCAGCACAGCTTTGATGCCATGGACGTTGGCATTCGTGGCATCATCGACCGTTCGTGCCGCGAAGTGGTGCTGTTCTGGTACGCCAGCAGTGTGGTTTGGTTAATGTTTGGATCGGCCCTGGCCTTGATCGCGTCGGTCAAGATGCACACGCCGGGGTTTCTCGCAGATTCGGAGTGGCTGACATTTGGTCGGGTGAGGCCCGCGCACCTCAACACGATGATCTACGGCTGGGCGTCGATGTCGGGGATGGGTACCCTGCTTTGGCTCATGGCTCGCTTGTGCAAAATTCGCCTGCCGTGGCGAGAAGGTTTGATTCTGGCCGCTTTTTATTGGAACGCGATGGTCGCGATCGGTACCTGGCAAATCCTTAGCGGCAAGGGAACCAGTATCGAATGGATCGAGTTTCCGTGGTGGATCTCGATCCCACTTGGTGCGACGTTCGCCGTCTTGATTGCGCTCACGATCAAGATGCTTCGCGAACGCCGAGAAAAACACTTGTACGTGTCGCAGTGGTACCTTTTCGGTTCGACCATCTGGTTTCCATTCCTCTACATCGGTGCCACCGTACTCATTCATTCACCTGTTGCGATCGGGGTGGCCAAGGGCACAGCCAACTGGTGGTTTGCCCATAACGTACTCGGACTTTGGTTGACCCCGATCGGATTAGCCTCGGCATATTACTTCATCCCAAAGGTGCTTGGACGGCCAATCCATAGCTACTATCTCTCGATCATCGGTTTTTGGACGCTTGCGCTATTTTACAACTGGGCCGGCACGCACCATCTGATTGGTGGACCGCTGCCCGCGTGGTTGGTGACCGTGGGAACCGTCGGCAGCATGATGATGTTTGTTCCTGTGATTACAGTTGCAGTGAATCACCATCTGACCATGGTCGGGCATTTTTCCAAGCTCCGCGTGAGTCCGACGTTGCGGTTCATCGTCTTTGGGGCCATGTCCTACACGGTCGTCAGCGTGCAGGGATCGTTGCAAGCGTTGCGAACGATTAATGAAACGAGTCACTTCACCCACTACACCATCGCTCACGCCCACTTGGGTGTTTATTCCTTCTTTACGATGATTTCGTTTGGATCGATGTATTACATCATGCCACGGTTGGTCAAGCGTGAATGGATCAGCAGCCGTTTGATCAAGGTTCATTTTTGGTGCTGCTCGATCGGCATCCTCATGTACTGGGTCGGTTTGACCGTTGGCGGATGGCTCCAAGGCATGTGGATGAACAATCCCGATATACCGTTCATGGAAATCGTCGGTCGGATGCTTCCTTATCTTTGGTCACGCAGTGTCGCGGGAACGCTAATGACGATTGGACACGTCTCGTTCGGCATTTTGGTGTGGAAAATGCTTCGCCGAGAAGGTGAGTGGCTGGTTGAGCCGACGCTGTTTGTCTCGCGCAAAGAAGCCGCCGAAGCATCCTTCGCCCAATCGCCCGCCTTGGCAGGAGCCAACGAATGAACCGTATTCCTTTAATAATGGGCGGAGTGCTTGCGACCGTGATCGCATCGCTATTTGGTTTAGTGCTGATTCCCAATATGCAGTTCAAGGAAATGCAGCCCAAAGAAATCGTGCAAGCCGATGGATCTACGGTGATGTATCCGGTTGAGCTCGACGATTTTCGCGAGGCACCCGGCAAAGAAGTCTATCGTGCGATGGGGTGTGTCTATTGTCATTCCCAACAGGTGCGCCCCGAAGGTTTTGGCGCCGATATCGACCGTGGGTGGGGACAACGAAGATCGGTGCCACGTGATTACGTTCTGCAGGACCCACCGTTGCTGGGGACGATGCGAACAGGGCCGGACCTTGCGAATATCGGAGTACGGCAACCAAGCGATGAGTGGCATTTGTTGCACCTGTACGATCCACAGATCACCTCACCCGGTAGCGTGATGCCGCCGTTCACATTTTTGTTCGAAACGACAGTGGGTGATCGACCCCAACCGCCGCTGGGTTCACCGGTCATCGAATTACCTACAACCTATGCGAGTGAGACGACCTGGATCGTTCCCGATCAGCGCGCGCTTTCGTTGGTGGCCTACCTAAAGTCACTGGCGCAATCGTTCGAAATGGAGGAGGTGCAATGAACGCGGACGAAACGAACGAGAAAGCTAAGCTGTCGACCGATCGAGAGCGATTTTCGTCTTACGAACAACCCGATCTTCAGTCGCCTGACATTCAAGACATCCATCGAGCAGTGCTGCGAGAACAGTTCGAACCGTCTGAAGGCCAACAGCGAGTTCCTATTTTGCTTTTTCTGCTCTTTATCGGCATAGCAATGTGGGGTGGCTACTACCTGAGTGAATACGACGGAAACTTTCAAGCCAACGTCTATGACGGTCCCGATGCGTTTCGGCAGATGGATTTGTCGCAAGCGGACGAACAGAGGCAAAAGACGGTTGATCCGCTGGTGCTCGGCAAACGCATTTACAACAATTGCGTCTCTTGTCATCAAGGTTCGGGGGAAGGTGTTGCCGGTCAATATCCTCCTTTGAACCAGTCCGAGTGGGTACTCGGTGATGATCGAATTCTATCGCGGATTCTGCTGGCAGGTTTGAATGGCCCGATCGAAGTCCGTGGGCAAAACTATAACGCGCAGATGCCGGCGTGGAAGCAACTGAGCGATCGAGACATAGCCGCAGTGCTGACGTATATCCGTAGCGCTTGGGACAACAAAGCGCCACCGGTAAGCGAGCAAACCTTGGCCAGTGTCCGGGCGGAGACGGTTGGCAAATCGGGAGGGTACACGGCTGACGAATTGAAGGCCCTCGATTTGCCGCCGGTCGCGGAGTCTCCCCCACCGGCCGACGACACCGAGGATGTTCAACCGGCAACAAAGGAAACACCATGAGTTGTTGTGGCAGCGAACTGACGAAAAATGACGCTGGGTTTGAGCCTTCGAATACGGAGTCACCCGCCAAAAGCCAGAGCCACCGCCACGACCTCATCATGCTGGTGATTGCCGGATTTATCGCTGGCAATTCAACGTTGGCAACGCTCGTGTGCAATCTCAGCGAAATACCAAGCGACGTCCGCGGCTACGTTCAACTCGGACTCTTGGGGTCAACACTCGTGGTTGCCGGGTTACTCGCACCTCAACTGTTTCGCAACGTCAATGCAAATGTTCGTCGCCGAATGCTGTCGGTGGACTTGCTGTTTCTGCTGGGCTGTTGCGGTGCGATGGGATATTCGCTGCTGAATTTTCTTCGAGGCACCGGTGCGGTCTACTTCGAAGTCTTCAGCATTCTGCTGGTCATTTATTGCCTTGGTGGTTGGATCAAGCGAAGCACGCAGTATCGTGTTTGGACCAGCCTCGATGCTTGGTCGCCGGCGAAGCATCGTTGCCGCGTGGTTCAGCCCGATGGTCGCTGGGACTTACGAGTCATTGCTGAAGTCCGTCGCGGCGACTCCGTACAAGTTCCCGTCGGAGCAATGGTGCCCGTCGACGGCGAAGTCGTCGAGGGAGCGGCATTCGTTCGGGAATCGACCATTACGGGCGAGCCGCACGTTCGGCCGGTCGAGGTTGGCGATTCGTTGTTTGCGTCTTCGATCGTTGTGGATTCGCCTTTGGTTATCCGAGCGACGGCCGGCGGCAGCGAGCGACTCATTGACCGTATCACAGCGGTGGTCGACGCTGAAACGCGATCACCCAGTCGATGGCAAACGCAGGCGGATCGGATAGCGCGCTTCTTTACGCCTTTGGTAGCATCGGTTGCTTTGTTGGCCCTCGCTTTTTGGGCATGGCGGGGCGATGTATCGACGGCGGTTCTGGTTTCGCTTTCGGTGTTGCTCGTCGCATGTCCCTGCGCTTTCGGTTTTGCAACTCCGGTTTCGATCTGGGTGACCCTATCTCGCTTAGCGGCGAGTTCATTGGTCGTCGCGAAAGCCGACGTGATCGAACGATTAGCCGCCATCGATACGGTTGTCTTCGACAAGACAGGAACCCTCACCGTGGTGCAACTCGAATTGATCTGCGTTTTAGTTCGTGCCGAGTCTCGCTACTCCCGTGACGAATTATTGTCGCTTGTCAGCAGCGTTGAGTCACATTCTCAACATCCGATCGCGAATGTATTGCTCTCTAGAGATTATGCGCAGTTGCCAGTCGAAAGCACCGCAGCGATCCCCGCCGTTGGCGTGCGTGGAAGAGTGAAGCTCGATGGCGAGTGGCGAAGCGTCGAAGTAGGACGGCTAAGCCAACTGCATCGGCCATGCTGTGACGGCGAGTTACTGGACCGCGTCGAGCGAACGGTCGAGGCGGGGCAACAAGCCATTGCCATTCGCGTCGATGGCGATCTCCAAGCGGCAGCGATCATCGGCGAGGCATCTATTGACACGCTTGAGGAAGGAATCGCCCAATTAATGTCGCTAGGCTTGACCGTGAAAGTCTTCTCGGGCGACGCCGGTGAGCGTGTTCAGAATCTTGGCATCACAGCGTCAATTGGTGGATTAAGTCCCGACGAAAAAGCCACGAAGATTGCCGATCTTCGACGTCAGGGACATCGTGTACTCTTTGTCGGAGATGGGGTTAACGATGCCGCAGCGATGAGCAAAGCGGATGCGTCGATCGCGGTCGCCGAAGGGGCCGCCATTGCGGTTGAGTTGGCGGATTGCGTTTGGCACGGTCGCGATCTTCGCAATCTATCGTCGGCTATCGAGATAACACGGCGGAGTGTCGTTCGATTGAGGCGAGCGTTGTTGTTCGCTTTGGTTTACAACACGATCGGCATGTCGATTGCTGCGGCCGGTTGGCTTCACCCGGTTGTCGCTGTTGTGCTGATGTTGGTATCCAGCTTGACTGTGGTGCTTCACGCGGCCGACATGAGCTGGGAACGCGAGCATTGTGATCTAGGGGTTCCGATCAGGACGCAAGACGGGCCGGCGTCTTCGCAATTGCCATTGGACAGAAACCAAATTGCACCAGAACGCGCAACGCCTACCGTCGTTCAAATTGGCGGGATGAAAGAGCGAGTCGGATGAGCAGAAAAAAGCTTGTGCTTTTGGCGTCGGGCATAAGTACGAAACTCGGCACAACGGTGCTGTGGGCGGAAGCCAAGCATCCTGGCGTTGGACTGAAGTACGCGCGAACGTATAGAAGGCACCCTCAACGCGGTTGCCGACTCCGTCGACGCGGCCCGGCATGGGCAATGGATCGACGATATCGAAGAGGCGAGTCGACTCGCCCTGGAACGCTTCAGACAACAGGTCTGCCCAGCCACCATGCAAGCGAAAATCGACGCGGCCGAAGCCCCCCCGAAAAGCGCGAGGACCAACCGGCGGATGCGTCACAAGGACGCCAGCAACTCAGCCTGCTGTCGGTCAAAGGACGACTCAAGCTCCGCCGCGCCCGTTGGCATCTCTTCCAAGAAGGAAGCGAAGCTCCCATCGATGACCATCTCGACCGGGCCTGTAAATCACCGACGTGAAAACGAACGACCGCTGTTTCCCTTCCTTCCTCGAGACAGCGGCTGGACCAACTTCAGCAACTTAGAACCTATCTCAGAACCATAAGAACCAACTGATCGCTAGCATGCGTACATATCATCGAGCATTCTGTTCTTCTCAACGGCACGGAGGTGACGGGTATGAGGAAGGAGTTTCGAGGATCGAGTTGGCGGATGTCGGA
>JBGSWC010000149.1:0-6271 GCA_041752635.1 Pirellulales bacterium
GCTGCTGTGTGGTGGGCTGACCGTCACGGGCCGGTTGCGTCGATCGGCTCAAGCGATCGACCGCCCCGAGATAAACGAACTGTTTGATCGCGTCCGGCAAACGTTGTCTGTCGCTCGCCATGTGACGCTGGCTGTCAGCGACCGCGTCCGCACGCCCATTTTGGTCGGCATCGTGCGACCGCTCATTTTGCTGCCGCCGGCCGTGTTGGCGGGCTGGAATGCCGAGCAGTTGGAACTGGCACTGCTACACGAACTCGCGCACGTGCGGCGGCACGACAATCTTGTCAACCTGCTGCAACGCATGATCGAAGCAGCCCTGTGGTTTCACCCGGCCGTGTGGGTGGCCAGCCACTGGGTCCGTCGCGACCGCGAGGAGTGCTGCGATCGACTCGTGGTGCAACACTCGGGCCGACCGCGCGAATACGCCCAACTGCTGGTCGAAGTGGCCAGCGAATATTCGGCCGCCGGCCGACCCGCACTGGCGTCGGCCATGGCCCGCGGCAGCCTGCATCACCGGGTGCGTCGCATCCTTAGCCTTCCGGAGGAACCGATGAAAGTTTCACGTATGAGTTTGCTGATCGCGTTGGCGTTTGCTATCGCGCTCGGGGTCGGGTCGCTTGTGGTGCCCGATTGGTCGAATGCCGACGACGCGGCTAAGCCGGCAAGCGGCGAGAGTAGTGAGGTAGTCGAACCGGCAGAGACAATCGACGTCGACGCGAGTGAGAAGTCGGGCGATGAGGGGCTCTTTCAGTTCCCCACGCTCAAAGAACAACGTGACCGCGACCTCGTTCATGAGCTGCTATTATTCGAGCCTGAACCGATCAACGACGAGCAAGCTAAAATCTGCCGCCAGCATAAGTTCGCTGGTGGTGTTTTAATCGAGCAGTCAGGCAGTGATTTGATTGCTTCCAGCAGCCTTGGTAAATGGCAGCCGGGCAACATTTTGGTTGGCTTGCACGTGTGGCCGACGCCATCGCTCGACAAGCTGGTCGAAGTGCTGCGTCGCGACGATTTGCTTGAACTGTCGCCGCTGAAGACCTACATGCTTATACCGTTTCAGATCACCGAGAATGTGCCGAACGAAGTCGATGAAGTAGACGGCAATGGATTTCGAGGCGGCGGCATGGGCGATTACGGCGACGGTTATTCCGCCCCAGTCAAGCCGGTCACTCGCACCGAATGGAAACTTATCACCGGGCGGGTGAGTATCAATCGCGAAGCGTGGGCCGCTGAGCAGCAGCGGATGAAACCGGCTAGCGCAGCCGCCGAACAGGAACGGCAAACGGCGGGACAGCAACCGACAAGCGGTGTCGATATGGCGGCGCTGGCTGCGACGGACCCCGACACGGATGGCGACCAACGATGGGGCAAAGGGGAAGTGAACGTTGTGAACGTGCCCGCGAAGCTATTGTTCACTCAGTGGCTGGGAACTCGCGAAATCGACAGTTCCGAAGTCGAAACGACGACCGGTGCGGTACAAAAAGCGACCATCACCGTCGAGGAAAAGCGCGTGGCGGTGATGATCGATCAGCGAACCAACCGATTGATCTTCAGCGGTCCCGCGGCCGTGATACGGGAAATCTGCAAGGAACTCGAGCAGCTCGACGCCACAGCCGCCGATCCGCCGACTGCAATTCGACCTGGCCCTATCGGCGAATCTCCCCTGCCGGAAACAATAAACCAATCAGTACCGCAGAACGTCCTGCCGACGGACGTTCAAACGCTCAAGACTGGTGTATTGTTTTTTTCCGATGAAAGTGAGCCATCTCGCAGAATGGCCCAGACCATCGAACGCCGCAACAAATCAGGAATTCCGACGCCCGACGTTCGCACGATCGATGTTTTGCGAGATAGGGAGACTAGTCGGCAGTTTTCGATAACGTCTGTGCCAACGTGCCTATTGGTAGTGAATGGAGAAGTAGTAAATCGTCGTGTAGGAGCAATGACCGACAAGGAACTTAGCCAATTCATTTCCGGACCCATTCCGGGGCCGAAGCCGACAGCAGCCGACCCATCGAAGGGCGATAATTCCGAATCTTCGCCATTAGCGCCGAATCGCCGCGTGGTGTTCTTCCACTCATCGCAAAGTGGTCCCAGCACGAAAATGTTGGCAAAGTTCAAATCTGTACGAGAGGCGATTCCTTCGCTCTCGGTTCAAATAGTCGATGTGGCCGAAAGTACCGCTGTAGCAATGCGAAACAAGATCAATCGTGTCCCAACTTTGGTGTTAGTCGTCGACAACCATGAAATTGGCCGCCACGAGGGGTCGATGGAAACCGATCAACTTATTGAGTTTCTCTCGCCGGTCATCTCCGAACTCGATAAGAACGTCGCGAAAAGTCAGGTGGAATCGGCGACAACTTCCGCGCAGCAACCTGAACTCCAATACGACGGTAAATCATTCGACGAATGGGCGGCCTACTGGCGTGCCGAGCTTAAAGCCGAGAATCGCACAAAGGCCGTCGAAGCGTTCGCGGCCTTCGCGAAAGCGGGTATGGCCGAGCGGGCCATGGAGGAGATGTTTGCGCTCGCCGAGGCGTCGCGTGAGCAAGGGACTGGCAATCTTATTTCAGTGCAGATCGCCGGCGTGCTGACTGATCACTTCGACGACAATGCCGTTATGAATGCAGTCGCTCAGCGACTACTTATTGCACCAGAAGATTGGTACGTGTTCGCTCGCGATTACCTATTGCCGAAACTCAGCGATACTCCCGACGACGCAACTATTGTGAGTATTGAACAACTCGTTGGTCACGACGACGTCGAGATTCGCAAATTGGGCTTGCGAGCAGCCTTTGCATTTAATCGTGATTATCAGAACAGCCGGCTCAACAAAGTGCTGATTGATGCCCTGAGCAGCAATGACGAAGTGATTCGCCGCGAACCCTTGCGGTTTGGAACAATCGATAAGCTGATGGCCAGCGATGCGATCGACCGCGAAATCAAGGAAGTGATCGTCAGCGACCTGCTGAAACTTTCCCTCGGCAGCGACGCCGCCGAACGACGGTTTGGTTTGCAACTGCTATTCCGCCTGCCCCAAGAGTGGCAGGCTTATTCTCTGGAGGTGGTTTTGTCGCGCTGGGGCGATGCGCTCAAACCGGCCGACTCGCATACAGACAAGGGGATCGAAAAACTCAAGCGACTGCTATTTGTGATTGCTGCTTTCGAAAAGATCGCCGATGAAGCGCTGGTGGAGAAGACCGCTACTGTGCTGCGGCCCATCGTGCTCGACGAGCAGATTGACATCGACACGGCAACCTTGGCCGCCGTGGCCGCTGCGATTGTGGCCGACGATATCAATACGAACTCGGGCCAATTCTTGCATATTGAAACCGATGAATTCGGAAACGTGCAAATGCGGGCTACAAGGAGTCCTTATGCTGAGAAAATGATTGAAGAACGTGTTCTACAACAATCAGATAAAGACCGGGTCGATAATCAAGTAACGGTGAACAACATCAAGCGAATACGCAAGCTGCTGGAAGATCGCGGCGAAGGCTCGCTGCTACTGGCAAGGTAGTCGGTCTGTAGCACGGCTCTCCGAGCCGTGAATTCACGATTCGGAGAATCGTGTTACAAACGTGCGCTCCCGAAGTGTAGAACCCCCTGGGTGGGCTCTGCGAGCTGTGAGGCTACGGCTCGGAGAGCCGCGCTACATAACCCGACCGCTTAATACTGTGGACGGCTTTCGATGCTGGCTTTTTGTTCTTCCATCGCGGCCGCTTCGCGCGATAGCTTGAATTCCGGACCTGGGGCATAGTACTGCGGGTCGTCTTTATCGTAGTAGGGGCTTGGCAGCGTCATGCCGGCGTATTCGCCTGTGCAGCCTGTGAACATGCCCAACCCAACAACAGCGACTGCGGCAAACAGTCGCGACGATTGGTGGCCCTGGGCAGCGCGATTCTTGATAGAGCGGCTCGACATGTCTTGTCTCCTCGTTCCGCGTGGCGGCAGCAGTTGATTTGGTTCGTATGCCCGGAAGTGCTGGCGCACCGAAAGAGGCGCAGACCGCATTGGCCGGTAGAATCGTTATCGTCGCCTCAACCGTCAAACTTTTGCCAATTGTCAAGAATCGCTGGCGAGACGGAACAATCGCGCGATGTGCTAGCGAAGTAAGTAAGTGATACAATGCCCTGAGTCGATGCTAAGTGCCGTGAATTTGCCCGGAGTTTTTAGCGTGAACGCCAAACTAAGCCCCCCCCTTCGCTTCGCCCCCCTGCTGCTATTGATAGCTGTGTCGGCGTGGGTCCCCCGCGCTGGGGCCCAGCAATCGGCGATTCCTGATGCGGGCTATTTCTCGGCGATCGAGTCGCTCTACCGGGGCGACTATGTGCGGGCCGAGCGGTCCTTCACCAGCGAACTTCGCGGCTCGACAAAATTCGGGCTCAATCGCTGGATCGACTCGATCTGCTTCTACACGATGCTCGGCGAGACCTATTATCAGCGCGGCCAGCACCGACTCGCGCTGGCCCAGTACAACCAGGCCTGTGAGCTGGCCATCGCTTACCCCAACTGGCTGATGCGGGTCGAGTTTCGCCAGGCTCCGCGGGCCGAGAACAATACCGCCCGATTGCTGGCTCCGTGGGGACGCTCGACCCGGGGTGTCACCTACGGCGTGTTGCCCGAAACGATGCTCATCGGCCAGGGCCAGATCAACAACGCTGCGCCGGTCCAACAGGGGGGCGTCGTGCAACAGGCCCAGCTTTGGCGGGTGAATGTCATCGAAGTGATTCGCTCAACGGCACTGGCGATTCGTCGCCGCAACGAAATTCTCGGCCCACTCGGTCCCTATGACCGGTTGTCGAAAGACTTGGCCACGACGTTCTCGCGTGCCGACCTCGCACCACGCAATCACTGGTCGAACGCGTGGATCGAGTTGTTGCTGGGGCTCGCACAGGCCGGCACTGGTGAGTCGCAACAGGCGCTCGGTCATTTGAGCCGCGCCATTGTGCTCGATAGCCGCTACGATTACCCGCTCACTGGCGTGGCACTGCTGGCGCAAGCCGAGATCGCGCTGGCGGCCGGCAATGCTCAGGCGGCCGCGGGGCTGCTGCTCGAAGCGAGTTATGCCGCTTACGCATTTGGTGACTACGACGTGTTGGCCGAATCGCTCAGACGAGGCCACGATGTGCATGTGGCACTTGCCGTTGGTGGGCCCTATCCACCTTTGCAAACCGCCTCGCAATGGGCGCGCGGCAAGGGGCTCGAACACATGTCGGCGGCCATGTGGATTGATTCGGCCGAAGCCTTCGCGCTGGCGGGCGATTCGCGCCGTGCGCTGGCCGAGCTGGGCAACATTTCGGCAAGGGCTCGCGAGGTGCTCGCCGGTCGATTGGGGCCGAAACGAAACTACGTCGAGGCGCTCGCCCAGTTTCAGATGGGCAAAATCGACGCTGGTGGACCGTTGTTGGCTGCGGCGATCGATGCGGCTCGGTTGCAGTCGATTCGCAATTTGCAAATCCAGTTGGCCAACGAACGCTACGATGGTGGCGAGGTTTCGCCACGGATTGCGGTCGACTTGTATGCCGGTTTGCTGGCCGATCCGCTGCCGGGCGATTGGGCACTCGAACCGCTCGGCACGCTGGCCCATCTCAAGACCGATCACGAAGAAGCGTTTGGCCGGTGGTTTCTTGCCTCGCTCGGCCGCAAGGAAGTGCTGCCGGCGGTTGAAATCGCCGACCAAGCGAAACGTTGCCGGTTTTGGCTCGCGCAACCGTTCGGCGGGCGGATGCTCTCGTTACGAATGATGCTCGACGGTCCGATTGATTCGCTGCCCCAACCATCGCGACTCGAACGGCAAAACATTCTCGCTCGCTGGCCCGCTTACGAACCACTCTCGAAACAGAGCAGCAAAATCCATGGCGATATTGCCACGGCCCCCATCGTTGCTGATGCGAAGGTTCCGCAAGAACAACTCGAACGATTTAAGCAGTGGCAAGACGTCACCACCGCACAAGAACTCCTGCTCAGGCCAATGGCCCTTTCACGTTCGAGCACCACGCTGATTTTTCCGCCAACGCTCAGCGGCGATGACATTCAATCGCGGCTCGAACCGGGCCAGGCACTGTTGATGTTCCATCAAATCGGTAGCGCGATGTACGCGATATTGATTACGAACGAAGCCTATCATCCCTGGCGATTGCCCGACACGAAAGACCTCGATGCCGCGG
Source organism: Pirellulales bacterium (assembly GCA_041752635.1). GTDB lineage: Bacteria > Planctomycetota > Planctomycetia > Pirellulales > Lacipirellulaceae > JBGSWC01. The sequence continues at coordinate 6,171 of JBGSWC010000149.1, forward strand.
TCGCTGCCGCGGTTCAAGGGATGGGCAACTTTACCCAAAGTCGCGAGATCGACATCGACGAAATCGCTGGCGACGCGTGGCGCGATACGGCGACAGTGCTC
>JBGSWC010000150.1:0-30328 GCA_041752635.1 Pirellulales bacterium
CGCACGCCGAGCCAAGTCGGCACGCTGCGGAGCTTGGCCTCGCGGTCGAATTCGTGGTCCTGACAGGCGTAGATGATGTCGAACCCGGCGACCCAGGTGGCGACCGCCGCGCCAAGCACCAGGGCGGGCAACAGGTCGGCCGGGCTGGCGATGACTTGCTCGCCCCGAATGGCAATCCACGCGGCAATTGGACTCAGTGCGAGCGCCGCGCCGAGCCAAAAGTGGGCGAAACTGGTGAACCGCTTAGTGTAGCTATAGCCACACAGGAACAACAACACGGGGACACTCAAATAGAGCGGCAAGCGATTCGGCAGAAACAACGTCGTGCTGGCCACGAACGCGACGCTCAACGCCGCGACGATGATCCACACGGTGGTCGCCGAGAGAATGCCCGCCGGAATGTGCCGCGTGGCGGTGCGCGGATTCGCCGCGTCGATGTCACGATCGACGACCCGATTGAACGCCATCGCGGCACTGCGGGCGAAGACCATGCAGAGCAAAATGCCGACGAGTTCTTGCCAGCGGATGGCGGATACTAAGTCACGCCAATCTACATTGGCCCAAAAAAACATGCGATTTCTGTAAGTAGGGAGCCAGGCAAGTATTTGGGGTGGATACAAATCGGTTGCCGAAGCCATCGCGTCCATTCCGTGATCATCGATCCCCCGCAGCCACCAAGCCATCACCGCCGCGAGCAGCGCAAACGGTAGCGCAAAAACTGTGTGGCTGAAGCGGATGAGGGAGAGGAAGTGGTTGAGGGTTTTGAGCATAAAATGTAGCTACCGTCGCCAGACGGTGGATGCGGTCGAACTAATGACGAAATCCGAATGACGAATGACGAAAAACACGTTCGTCATTCGTCATTCGAGCTTCGTCATTCTCCATTGCCCCATCGTTTCATCAGCCCGTTTTCGACACCGAGTTGATCGAGAATCCTTGCGACAACGAAGTCGACGAGGTCTCGCAATGACTTCACACCGTGATACCAACCAGGCGCGGCGGGCAGCATCACCGCGCCCGCTTCGGTGGCGCGACGCATGTTGTCGATGTGCAACAGCGACACGGGGGTCTCCCGCGGCACGAGAATCAACTTACGGCGTTCCTTGAGATGAACTTCGGCGGCCCGTTGAATTAAGTTGCCTGCCGCGCCGGCGGCAATGGCGCTAAGCGTCGTGCCGCTGCACGGGCAAACGACCATGCCGGCGGTGAGGAACGACCCACTGGCGATAGGAGTCATGAAGTCTTGATGGTGGTAGTAGTGTAGCGACCCACGCCTGACGAGGCCGCTGCCGAGCACGTTGCTGTCGCCGGTCGAAACGCCGGTGGCGTCTTGCAGCATCGACAACCCACTGTCGGCTGGTTGCTGTTCGCCACCGAGCAACAGACTGCTCGCCTGAAAATCGTTGAGGTCGACATGCAGGTCGAGTTCCTGGCGAATCACTTCGCGCCCCGAGGGGCTAATCGACAAGTGCACATCGCGTCCCACCGCGAGCAGTACTTCTAAAAGCCGCACGCTGTAAACGGCACCACTGGCACCGGTGATTCCGAGGACAACTGGTTGTGTTTCGTTCAATATCTCGTGCTTTCAATTAGTTCTGTCGCCACCGTCGGGCGGCGGCGGTTACATTTTTTTGCCAACGTAGAGCGTGGCGATGCCCATTGTCAGCGAATGATATTTTACATCGACCAGCCCGGCTCGTTCCATCCGCTCGGTCAATTGCTCATATTGCAGAAACTCGCCAACACTCTGGGGCAGGTACTCGTAAGCGGCGGCGCTGTTTCGCATCAGCAGTTGCCCAAGCCGGGGCAATACGTTGCGGAAGTACCAGCCATAGAGTCCTTTGAAGGGTTGCCACCGCGGTGTCGTAAATTCGAGGACAGCCACCCGCCCACCCGGCTGACAGACCCGCGTCATCTCGGCCAGCCCGCGGTCGGTATCGGCCACGTTCCGCAGCCCAAAGGCGACGCAGACAATCTGATACTTGTCGGACTCGAGCGGCAGGTCTTGCGTGTCGGCTTCGGTGAATGTGATGCGCCCCTGCGAACCTCGTTTGACGCTCTTCTGGTCGCCCCGCTCCAGCATTTCGGGACAAAAATCGGTGGCGTCGATCTGGCAACGCCCGCCACTAGCGCGGTCGTAGGCCAGGGCCAAGTCGCCGGTACCCGTACAAACGTCGGCAATCGGCGCGTCGCCCCGCGGTGGCACGATGCGCGTCGTCCGCCACCGCCAATAGCGATCGACGTTCAGGCTCAAGAGATGGTTAAGGAAATCGTACCTGGGGGCGATTTCGCCAAACATCGAGCGAACGCGATTATCGCTCTTGTCGACGGTCGGGGCTTGAGTTGTTGATGTCATGGGTGTGTAACCGCTCAAACGGAGATAAGATAACCGCAGAGGACGCGGAGAGCGCGGAGGACAAATGAGTTTAGCAGCTACTTTTCTTTCTCTGCTGCTCTCCGTGTCCTCTGCGGTTTTTCAAACAGCTTTAGCTGATCTTCTTCTCAATCTCGGCCACCACGTCGTCGATTCTCACACGGGTTTGTTCGAGCGTGTCGCGATCGCGGATCGTGACGGTGTTGTCGGTCAGCGTTTGGCCGTCGATCGTCACACAGTAGGGGGTGCCCGCTTCGTCTTGACGACGGTAACGTCGCCCCACGGCCCCCTTCTCGTCGTAGAACGCCGGGAACTTTTGTTTGCAGGCGCGATACAGGTCGCGCGCCACTTCGGGCATGCCATCTTTTTTCACCAGCGGGAAAATCGCCACCTTCAGCGGCGCCAGCCGGGGGTGAAAACGCATGACCGTGCGGGTCTGCATGTTACCCTTGTCGTCGGGGGCGCTGTCTTCGGTATAGGCCTCACACAAAAACGCCAGCGTCGCTCGGTCGGCACCGGCCGACGGCTCGATCACGTGGGGCGTGAAACGCTCGTTGGTCACGTCGTCGCGGTAGGTCAGGTCGCGCCCCGAACCTCGATGCAGCGGTTTGCCATCACTGCCCATCTCGACTTCGAGCGGCTGGCTCTTGGGGTCGAGTTTGCCCTCCATGTGACTCCGCAGGTCGAAGTCGCCCCGGTGGGCGATGCCCTCGAGTTCGCCAAACTCCCCTTCGTCGAGAAACGGAAACGCATATTCGATATCGGCCGTGCCGGTCGAATAGTGGCTGAGCTCCTCGGCATGATGCTCGCGAAGCTGAAGCCGCTCGCTGGCGAGCCCGTGGTCGGTATACCACTTGAACCGACGGTTGCGCCAGTACTCGTACCACGCGTGCGAGTTCTTGGGGTTACAGAAAAACTCGATCTCCATTTGCTCGAACTCGCGCGAGCGAAACGTAAAGTTCCGCGGCGTGATCTCGTTGCGAAAGCTCTTGCCGACTTGGGCGATACCGAACGGTACGCGGACACGGGTGCTGTCGACCACGTTCTTGAAGTTCACAAAAATGCCCTGCGCCGTTTCGGGGCGCAAGAACGCATAATCGTCGGCCCCACCCAGCGCGCCGACGGTCGTTTTGAACATCAAGTTAAATTCCCGCGGCTCGGTCAGTGTACCGGTCTCGCTCGCATCAGGGCCAAGTACCATAGCCATGTCTGGACGGCTCATGTCGACTGACTTGCCTTTCACTCCTGCCGACGAAACCTCTCGAACAGTTGGCGCTGAGTGCGCTGCCTCTGGGAGAGAAATAATCTCCGACTTCCAGATTAATTCGTCCGCCTTCTTTGCACGCAGCCCGAAAAACTTAAGCGCACGCTGCTCAATGTCCACAGCCGGGTTCTCAGCCACGGAGCAAACAAATATCATTCCTCGCTTGAGTTCATGAGTGCTTTCAGTAAGTTGCTTGGGCGGACCCTCAACCCATCGGCCACGAACTTGGTCGAACCGGTAGCGTTTTTTGGACTCTGTGCAGTCGACCATCATATCGCAGAACAAATCGTAGTGCCCCGAGACTTTCCAGACCTGGGGGTGCATGATGATCGAGCAGTCGAGGCCGACCATTTCGAAGCTGCTCGGCGCGCCGGCCGGCTCGGCCAAGTCGTCGTGGCGGGCGACCATGTCTTGCCACCACGCCTCTTTGACGTTGCGTTTGAGTTCGACGCCTAAGGGGCCATAGTCCCAAAACCCGTTGAGCCCACCGTAGATTTCGCTCGACTGAAACATAAAGCCCCGCCGTCGGCAGAGCGAAACGATTTTTTCCATATCCATCGGGGCGTGCCTCACGCGATGATCCACTGTACTTGCAAAGCCGACTAGTTTACAGCAGGCAGCAGTCGGCAGGCAGTGGGCAGACGTGGCGCGGACCCACACTGCGCAACGGCGATGCCACGATCGAAGTTCCCGTGGTGGTTTAGCGGGCGCAATAGGGATTTTGAACGCGCGAATCGTTTTCTGCGAGAGCGATCAAAACTCGCGACAGTCTGGTAGCCGGATCCGCAAGAATTCGGGGCACCTTGGATTACGCTCTGAACTGTTGCCACTTCGGTTGCGAGAGTTCACAACCTTGCGCGTCGAAGTAAGTGAATTAGTGGGACAGGCACCGTGGCAAGTGCCTCGTCGAACTCCACAACCTTCTGTGGCCACGGAGCCACTCCCATTTATTCACGGCCTCTGCGCCGGAATGACGAGAACCACGATGTTGCTTTTGATTCGTTCACGAGCACAAACGAGGCAACTATTTGTGAGCCGTCGCGCCGACGAATTCACCGGTCAGCTCGAAGTGGGGCGACTCGATTTCGCTGATGCCGGCGACCGCCGCCGACCGGCTGTGGTGGCTTCGGAAGACTTCGCCCAATCCGGCCACGTCGAGCGCGTGCTGCGCAGCATCGCTCGTGCCACTCAGTCGGAGCCAACCGCCTCGGTCGGCGATTCGCGACTGCAACTCGGCAAGCTGTTCGATCATCGTCGGCGTGAGCGTTTTAAACTGATCAAGCTCAATCACCACACGATAAATAAAGTGACAAGCGAGTACCGCCCAGATTTGATCGGCGAGCGTATCGTAATTCTTGTCGCGGCTTGGTTGGAGTCGCAAGAAGAGCCAGTTCGGGCCGCGCTCAACATTCACGCGCAGCAATTCGCAGGTTGTAGTGGCCATCGATTGCCTCGATCCTTCTTCGTATGCCAAAAAAATGCTCGCTCGCGGTGTGCCCCTTTGGGCGAGCGTGGGTCTCAGCGAGGCGGCCTGTCCATCCTGGTGGCAAAGTCGTAAGACGTTGTTGTGACCGCCTGCTATCGTAACTATATGTGACGCGTGTGTCGCAGGATAGACGACTATTCGGGGGGGCAAACAGAAGGCCAACAAAATGGCCCGCTTATGCTAGCATCTGCACGATAGTCTCGCGCGCCACGGCCAGTGCCTCGGGCAGCTTCTCGGGGTTCTTGCCGCCGGCTTGCGCCATGTCGGCCCGACCACCGCCCCCACCGCCCAGCACTTTGGCGACCGGGCCGATCCACTTGCCCGCGCTCAGCCCCCGATCTTGGAGGTCTTTAGTGATGCCCGCGACGATGGTGACCTTGTCGTCACCATCGCTGGCGGCAAGCAGCACGGCGGCCGACTTTGCTTTGGCGCGGACTGTGTCGATGAGTTGCCGCATCAGGTTGGGCGCGACGCCCGGCGTATCGACAATGACAACCATGACGCCGTCGATCGTCTCGCCCCGTTCAATGAGCCCATCACCGGTTAGGGGGCCAGCCACGTCGCGTTGGTCAAGCTGTTTGGCCAGTGTGGTGATTTCGGCTTGCATTGCTTCGACTCGCTGGGAAACACCGCTCGGTGCGACCGACAGCATTTGCGCCACTTCCGAGACGGCCAACTTGACCTCGGCATAGTCGAGATTGTCGCCAAGATCGCCGGGCGACCCCCATTCGTTGGGATGGGCGCCGGCGCTGGGCAGTTCGAGCAGTGTCGTGCCTGAATCGAGTGCCCGCTTGAGTTCCTTGCGGCGCTCAACGAGCGAGGCAACAGCCGCGGGTGTTTCGAGTGGAGAGGTTCGCAGGTGGTCGGCCAGTCTACAGATCGTTTCGATCATCTGCTCGCGATGTTCGATGGCCCGCTTGCCAGTGACGGCCACGATTCGCCGCACCCCGGCCGATACACCTTCTTCGCTCAATATCTCGAACGCGCCGACTTGCGAGGTGCTGGTCAGGTGTGTTCCACCACACAATTCTTTGCTAAACGCCCCTATCGAGACCATCCGCACGGGGTCGGGATACTTTTCGCCGAACAGCATCATGGCTCCCTGTTGGCGAGCTTCGGCCAGCGGGATGGTTTCCCATTTGACGGTGTCAGACGCTTCGACACGATCGAGCACGTCGGTCGTGATGGCGGCTAGCTTTTCTTTGCTCACAGGTTCGAGATTCGTAAAGTCGAACCTCAACCAGTCGGCATCGACCTTCGAGCCTTGCTGTTGGGCGTGGTTGCCGACGTTCTTTTGCAGCGCGTAGTGCAACATGTGGGTCGCCGAGTGTGCGCGGCGGATGGCGTTGCGACGCTCGACATCGACCGACGCGGTCACGTCGTTTCCCTCGGTAACGACACCTCGCTTCAGGTGACCCGAGTGCACGAGCAGCCCGCCATCCTTTTGCGTGTCGATTACCTCGAATTCAAAGTCCTTGCCTGTGATCACGCCAGTGTCGCCCACTTGGCCACCGCTCTCGCCATAGAAGGGCGTGCGATCGAGCACCAGCCGCACCGGTTCGGCGTGGCCCACCTCGTCCATGCGGTCACAAAGTTGATCGTGTGGCGGACGACCAGCGACGATGCCCAAGACTTGGGCTTTGCACTCGGCCAGGTCGTAGCCAACGAATTCGGTTTTGTGGAACGCTTGTTTGAGCGAATCAATAGGACCCTTTAGTCCCATTACATCGGTCGAGAGTTTCCCCGATGCTTCTCCATGTTCTCGCATGGCCGAGTTGTAGCCAGCCCAATCGAAGGCGAGGTTCTGTTCGGCAGCGAGCGCCTCGAACAACTCGGGGGGCACACCATAGGTTTGATAAAGGTCGGCAGCGGCGGCCCCTTCGACGCTGACTTTGTTGTCGCGTTTCATATCGACGAACACCCGCTCGATGCGGTTGAGCCCATCATCAATGGTGGCGAAGAAGTTGCTCTCTTCGCTCTTAATGCCATCGGCAACCCGGCCGACCGTTTCGCCAAGTTCGGGGTAGGGCAGCTTCATCTGCTCGGCAACGCTGCCGACGAGTTGATAAAGAAACGGTTCGCGAAGTCCCATCTGATGGCCATCGAGCACCGCGCGCCGGAGCAGTCGCTTGACGACATACTTTTCTTTGTTGGCACCCGGATAAACGTTTTCGTGGATCGCAAAAGTACAGGCCCGCACGTGATCGCAAATCCGCCGCAGCCGGCGACCGTTGTCGCTGGCGTAGTCGTATTTCACGCCTACCACTTCGGCCGCCGCTTCAACAATCGGTAGCAACGAGTCGATGTGATAGTTGGTCGGCACGCCTTGCAAGGTGGCCGCTGTGCGCTCGAGCCCCATGCCGGTGTCGATGTTCTTGCTGGGGAGTGGACGTAGGTTGTCGGGCGGATCGCCGACGCGGTTGAACTGCGTGAACACCAAGTTCCAGATTTCGACTTCCTTGCCGCCCGGCGGGTGATAGTAAATTTCGCTGCAAGGACCGCAGACGCCATCGGGGCCGAGGCTCGGCGCGCTGGCGGGCCAAAAGTTTTCGTCTTCTTCCTCGCGGCTGATGCGGCTCGTGGGGAGCCCGATATCGGTATGCCAAATTTCGGCGGCTTCGTCGTCGTCTTTATAGACAGTGACCGTGAGTCGGTCGCCATCAATGCCGAGCCATTTCTTGTCGGTCAAAAATTCCCACGCCCAGTTGATCGCCTCGCGCTTGAAGTAGTCGCCAAAGCTGAAATTACCCAGCATCTCGAAAAACGTGTGGTGGTAGGCCGTGCGGCCGACGTTATCGATGTCGCCGGTCCGCAGGCACTTTTGGCAGGTCGTGGCCCGCGTGAAGTCGAGCGCGACCTTACCCAAAAAGTGGTCCTTAAACTGGTTCATCCCCGCCGGCGTGAACAACACGCTGGGGTCCCACTTCGGCACCAGCACATCGCTAGCGACACGCGTGTGCCCCTTCGACTCGAAGAAGCTGAGGTATTTTTCGCGGAGTTCGTTGGTTTGCATCGCGGCTGGGGCGGTTAGGGCAGTTCTTGGACAGGAATTCGTAAGACTGTCAGTTTAGCGGAGGGGTTCGGGGTTGGTGAGTGGGCTGTTGTTGCGGGAGAAACTACGGAGGAAACGGAGAAAGAGAGAAATTGCTTGGGGACGGGTTGAACGTTAGGCTACTGATCTGGGTTACAGCATAGGCTTCGAACCGAAGTTAGTTCAGTTGAGTCATTATGGATATTGTGTACATCGAAACTTCGATCATCAGCCATGCCACAGCTTGGCCAAGCAAGGACCCTGCCACCGCAGTTCTTCAAAATCAGGCGACTCAGTGGATGGCAGAACAGCGATCAAAGTTCAATGTGGTGACTTCGCAACTTGTGATTGACGAAGCGTCGAAGGGCGATCCCGATGCAGCCCATCGACGCCTGCAAATGCTGGCAGATATTCCAATTATCGAAGCCAATCCCGATGTCGAGTCCATCGCTGGTGAGATTCTCGCACGGTCGCTCATCCCGCAGAACGCTAAGCTCGACGCATCGCACGTTGCTACTGCTGCACTTGCTGGCGTACAATTTCTATTGACTCAGAACTGTCGGCACATTGCCAATGCCGCGGTGTTGCCGCGACTGTATCGGTTGCTCGATGAACTGGGACTTCCTGGATTGCTAATCTACACCCCCGCCGAATTCCTGGGAGGTACCGACGATGTCGACTAATCCAATTCTGCGTGAAATCTACTCAGCGCGCGAACAAATCATGGCGGAGTATGGCAACGACTTGGCTGCCTATTTGCAGTCTGCCGCCCAGCGCGCGAAAGCATCGGGGCACCCAGTAGCGAAACTTGAACAACGAAAGCCTCGTCGTCTGAGCAATCAACAAACTTTGAACGCAGTAGAAGAACAAGATGTGTCGACAGCCGGCACAACTGAACGTTGATTGACGTGCAGATGTTATGATCGAAACCACCCGCCTCCGCCTCGAACTTGAATCCCTCGCTGCCGCACAGCAGCGTGTGGCCGAGATGCCCTCGGAGCATCGCGCCATGCTCTCGGCCGATTGGCTCGCGCGGTTCGCGGCCGCGACCGATGGCGACCACTGGGTGCTTGGTTTCAACATGCTTCGCATCGCCGACGAGGCGATCGTTGGCGGGTGCGGTTTTAAAGGACCACCATCACACGAGGGTGTTGTCGAAATCGCCTACTATGTCGAACCTGCCGAGCAAGGGCAGGGATACGCCACCGAAGCGGCCGCCGCACTCACACGATATGCGTTTCAGCAACCGGGCGTAAAACTCGTTTGTGCTCACACGCTCCCCCAGCCAAACGCGTCGACGCGAGTCCTTGAGAAATGTGGATTCCGGCACGTTGGCTCAGTTGAGGATCCCGAAGATGGGCTGGTGTGGCGCTTTGAGCATTGCACGGTTAAACGGGCGTAGCATACGTTCGCTATCTCGATTCGCAATAAGGTAAGTCGACCTACGGTTGCCAATTGCCGAGCAATCGACAATTTTAATCCACTAGAAACTTGCAACCGCTCTTCAACCGGGCGATACTATTGATAGAAGTTATTTACTTGCCCTCGGTGCCAATGAACCACTTGCTATTCTCGTTGCGAGTCTCTGCTCGCTCAGTTGGTTCATCTCTTTGGTACTGTGTTTATGCGTCGGTTCCGCGTCATTTTTCTGTTCATGCTTCTCTATCCGCTTGCGGCTAAGCCACAAGTGGCTTGGGCCTGCGACCTCTGTGGCTGTCCTCAGCAATGCGCATTCAGCGACGCGGCGCCCCTCCCGCCCGACGTGTCGGCCTACTCCGTTCAAGGAGGTTGGTGGCCTCACTTTGTGCCGGGCGAGCCTTTGACGCTCACCTACAGCTATCGCAATATGTTTGACGGCGGGCTGAAAATGCCCGACGGCAGCGCGCTACCGAACGAATACATTCGCGCTGCCATCGAAGAGGCGCTCGGGGTGTGGGCAGCGGAGGCGCCAATTCATTTTGTCGAAGTCGAAGACGACCACGCGCCGTTCACGGGGGGCAACTACACAACGGGCCAGTTTGGTCAGCTTCGCTTCTCGCATCGTTACATCAACGGTCCCGATGTGCCCGGTCGACCACCGGTAGCGAAGGCGCAAGCTTATTTTCCGTCGACTGGCGGCAACTTAGCCGGCGACGTCTTCTTCGACAATGGCGACCCTTGGCAACCGACTGGCACCATTGCAACGCCCGATATCCTCGGAGCCGCCATCCATGAGATTGGCCACACGCTGGGGCTCGGCCACACCAACGTCGCCGACGCCAATATGTACTGGACTTTTATTCGCACGCCGGGGCTCGGCACCGGCTATCTCCATGCCGACGATATTGCCGGGATTCGCCAAATTTTTGGCCCGGGCGTCGGCTCGGTCACTCCGCTGAGGGGGGTGCCTGAGCCTGCGAGTGTTTTGCTGCTCATCGGTTCGCTTGTTGTGGGCTACCGCGTCGCAGCGAGCAGATTGAACCACTGGTTGGTTTCCGCCGCGAAGTAAGGTTACAATTACCGGCCGCAACGAACTACTTGAGCAAACAACTCGACGCCCCGCATGGAAGCCGTCCAAGCCGCCACTGAACTTCACGAGATCGTCTCGCGATACTGGGGCTACGACTCTTTGCGCCCGCTGCAACGCGAGGCGATGGCCGCTGTGCTGGCGAGTCGTGATTCGCTGGTGGTGTTGCCAACTGGCGGCGGCAAGAGCCTCTGTTTTCAAGCGCCGGCGATGATGATGCCCGGCTTGGCTGTGGTTGTCTCGCCGCTCATTTCGCTAATGAAGGACCAAGTCGACGCGTTGGCGGCCTGTGGTGTGCCGGCGGCGGCGGTCAACAGTTCAATGCCCACCGAAGAGCAGCGACGAGTCGCCGAGCGCATTCGCCGGGGCGAGGTCAAGCTGCTGTACGTCGCGCCCGAGCGATTAGTTTCGTCGCGGATGATTGGCTTCTTGCAGTCGGTCGACGTGAGCCTGTTTGCTATCGACGAGGCCCATTGCATCAGCGCTTGGGGTCACGATTTCCGCCCCGAGTATCGCGGCATGTCGATGCTCAAGAAGATTTTTCCCGATGTTGCCGTTCACGCTTACACGGCCACCGCCTCGGCTCAGGTTCGCGACGACATCGTCAAGCAACTCGGGTTCAAGAATGCCGAGGTGTTGGTTGGTAGCTTCGACCGGCCCAACCTCGTCTATCGAGTAAGGGAAGGGCGCAAGCAACGCTTCGAGCAAGTGGTCGAAGCCGTCAAGCGTCATCGAGGCGAGTCGGGCATCGTCTACTGCATCTCTCGTCGCGAGGTCGACTCGACTGCCGATGCGCTGCGCGCGCTCGGCTACAAAGCCTCGGCCTATCACGCCGGGCTCAGCGACGAAGACCGCCATCGCGCGCAGGAAGACTTCCTTGCCGATCGGGTCGACATCATCGTCGCGACGGTCGCCTTCGGCATGGGGATCGACAAGCCCGACGTGAGATTCGTCGTTCACGCAGGCATGCCTAAGAGCCTCGAAGCCTACCAGCAAGAGAGCGGTCGCGCCGGTCGCGATGGACTCGAAGCCGAGTGTCTGCTCTTGCATTCGCCGGGCGACACAATGACCTGGAAGCGGTTGCTGTCGAGCGGCGATACGACACCCGCGGCATTGCAAATCAGTTTGCAGTCGCTCGCCGGCATGGGTCGCTATGCGACCAGCGCCCAGTGTCGACACAAGTCGCTGGTCGAGTTTTTTGGCCAGCGCTACGACAAAAAAAACTGCGGCGCATGCGACGTTTGTCTCACCGAGGTCGAGCTAGTTGCGGAGCCGCTGATCGTCGCCCAAAAAATACTCTCGTGCGTCGTTCGCATCGACCAACGCTATGGTGGCGATTACACCGCGAAGGTGCTGACCGGTTCGCAGGAAGCCCGCATTCTCGAAATGGGCCACGACAAACTTTCGACCTATGGCATCATGCGTGACACGCGCGTCGGCGCCGTTCGCGACTGGATCGAACAACTGGTAGGGCAGGGCTACTTACAGAAATCGGGCGAATACGACGTGCTGCAACTCACGCCTACCGGTGCCGAGCTGCTCAGAGGCCGGGGCGAGCCAAAACTGCTTAAACCGGCCAAACGCGAGGCGAAAGCGGCCCGCACCACCAGTGACGAATGGGAGGGGGTCGACCGACCTTTGTTCGAGCATTTGCGAGAATTGCGAAAGCAACTGGCTGCCGAAGATGGCGTGCCCGCCTACGTCGTGTTTGGCGACACGACGCTTCGCGAGCTCGCACGACTCCGTCCGTCAACTCTCGATAGGCTCGCCCAGGTGAAGGGCGTCGGACAGAAAAAACTCGACAGCTATGGCCAGCAATTTCTCGCAGCGATCGTCGACTTCGCCAGCACGAATGGCCTCGCCGTTGATGTTTCTGACGAGTTGGGTGAAATTCACCCTCCCACGCAGGGCGGGGCCGGGGGTGGCTTTTCGCAACCCGGCGACGACCAACCGACCGGCCCGTCACGAGCCGCCTTGCGGATGTTTCCCCACTTCGCGGAAGGCAAGTCGATCGATGAGGTCTGCACCGTAACGGGCCGAGCCCGTAGCACGATCGTCGGCTACCTCAACGAGTTTTTGAAACACGAAGGAATCGACGATGCCACCGCATGGGTCGCGTCTGATGTGGCTCATCGCATCGAAGATGCCATCGCCCACTGCGGAAACGGAAAACTCAAACCGTTGTACGAACACTTGGGAGGCGAGATCGAATACGACGACATTCGTATCGTCGCAATTTGTGTGAGCAATCGAAGTTAGCTATGGAGCCACGCTCGCCACGAGTGTGGACGGGGGCAATGATCAGGGCAATCCACCGTTTGGCGACGGTGGCTACACTTCACATGTTGGGGATTGAATTGATGTCCAAAACAAAAATCGCTGGTTGGGTACTTAGCGCTCTGCTCGCCGGCTTGTTGTTGATGAGTGCCTATTTCCAGCTAGCCGACTGGGAAGGCAAGGAAGCGGAGTTTGCGAAGGCGGGCTTGACTGTCAGCCAGATGTCGGCCATTGGCATCGTCGAAGTCGTCATTACGCTGATCTTCCTCATTCCGATCACATCGTTTTTCGGAGCGGTGCTGCTCACCGGCTACTTGGGAGGCGCGACCTTCGTCCACGTACAACAGGGCGAGCCGGTCGCGATTCCGATAGTGATTGGAGTGCTGGTGTGGATCGCACTCGGGCTGCGCAACTTCGAGGTATTTCGCGTAGCGCTCGGGCTTTCAGCAACGAAAGGCGAGCCGGAAGCGTAATCGCCCGGAGTTTTTCGAGAAGCAGCGCACTATGTTACTGGCGCTGACGCTTCCGGCTCGCTTGAGGCTTCGCCTTAGGGCGAAACCATCTTGCTCTCAATCGACAACTGCTTGTCGTACTCCATCTGCATCGTGTAGTTGAGCGTCAGATGCTGGGGGCCGATTGCGCCGGCCGGGACTTCGATGTCCCATCGCAGGAGGCCTTCGTCGAGCCCTTCGAGTTGGTACGAGGCGTCTTCGCTAACTGCTTTGTCGCTCTTGACGAGCGTGATTTTCATGTCGGTTTGCTTGCTCGTGGGCATGCGGTCGAGCATCCGGACTTTGGTCGCTTCGTCGCCAAAGTTTTCAATGGCCAGTTCATAGGTGAAGTCGACCACGCGGTTACCGCCCGAGATACGCTCGGTTTTGTCGACCAGCGAGCGAGTCGCTCGCAGGCTCGTGTCGATACCGAGCCCAACGCGGAACGTTTCGCCCGAAGCCACAGTTGGCACCGAGCCGCGTCCGACGAATTGTCCCGCGACAAAGGTGCTGCTGGGACCGGCAAGCATGACCTCGCCGGTGTTGTTGGTGAGTCGGCATTCTTCGTAGACATAGCTGGTGAGTACCGGAGTTGCCACGCGGTAGAAATCGCCCGACAACTTGCGGCTGCTGATTTGCAAGAGTTGCTTGTCGCTGCGGCTGGGGAGTGTGAGCCGGTTCGCGAGCTTATAACTAACACTCACTCCCTCGCCCGCAACAGTTCGCGGACCTTCGTCTTTCTTCGCCTCGAAGCGAGCCATGTTGTATTCCATGACCTGTAGCTGTTCGGCCAATTCGTTGAGTTCGCCATCGGCCTGTTCGGCAGCCTTGTAAAGGTCACTAGGATCGCTAGGTTGCTGGGCGATTTGATCCCCACGTCCAAACCCGGCCGCCTGTCCACCACCGCCGCCGCTTCCCGGCATGGCGGGCGCGTTGGGAGCGTCGAAGGCCGAGAAGTTGTCAAAGTTACCATTGCCGCGATTGTCGGCAACCAGTTGTTGCCGCTTCCAGATTTCGATCTTGCTCATCATTTCGCGTTGCGATAGCTCGGCGCTCGCGGTTGCAGGTTCGATTCGCCCGAGCGAGACAACAAGCGGATCGAGCGAGGGGGCGCTGGCGACCAGCGACGGCGTTGCCGTTGAGAGGGTCATGGTGACGTTGTTCCAATCTTCGCCGCTGAGTTGCTCGATCGCGGCGTTGTATTCGACAGTGACCACATCGCGCTCCGCGGTCGTCCGTAAGTTATAGCTCGGATTCCACGTCGCATTCAGGACTAGATAGTTCAGCTTGAGTTGCGATTTCTCGCCCGCGGGAACGTTGACGAACACCACCGCTTCGCGAACGGACTTAGCCGATCCGGCGGCGATTTGGCTCCGTTGACGTTGCAACAGGCTTACTTCGGTTTGCAGTCGCTCCAGCGTGCGGCTTAGCTCCAAATCTTTTTCGGCAATCTGCTCGCGCTCTTTGAACAGGAACTCGGTCATGTCCTTGAGCGTCTCGGCATTCAAGACGCCACTTTCGAGTTCGGTCTTGGCAGTGCCGGTGGTGAAGTTTTCGAGCTTGGTCAAGTATTGCTTACGTTCTTCGAGCAATTGCTTGGCTCGCTGGGTGGCGTCGGTTTCTTGGCTGAGTGTTTTGATCTGATCATCGAGTTCGCGTACTTCCGCACGCACGTCCTGTTCCATCGGCCGCACGCGATAGCGAACCGAGCGAATTTCGACTCCTTCGCTCACTGGCTCGGCGTAGATGCTGCCCGGCATCACGAACTCGGGTAGATTCGAGACGACGACTTCGGCCAGCCCCTTCTGGCTTGGCAAGTCAACCGTGCGAGTCACCAGCGCCTGGCCTTGATAGACAGTCACATCGGTCACTTTGCCATCGAAAGTGGGAGGTTCGTCGCCCGGTTCTTGGGCCAACGCTGGTGAAACGAGAAAACACGCGAAAAGCAGACCGACGAGAGTTCGCCACATGGAGATGTCTCCTGGATAATGGGGGTGAGAACAGATCCGACTAGCCTTGGACGCAATTGCGAGCGCATTAGTTCCCAACGTGGTGTGAACTTCACCATTGTGGGCAGAACATTTCACTGACGACAAAAGCTCGCACTCCCGCGCGATTTTTGTCGCTTTCTCCCACAACTCGATCGAGGCGCAAAATTCGGAGAGTTTTGCACCGTCATCAATAGAAAAACAACTTGTTTCACAGACCAAAACGTCGCTAGGCGGTGCAAAAATCGTGGAATTTACGTCCATTGATGTGGATTTCGGGCTATCAAAAATCACTTTTTTCGCCAGATTGTAATGAAGGGCGAAGCGTGACTACTGCGTGGAAAACTGCACCTAGCATCGCGCCTGGTACAGCTTCACGTACTCACGTTCTACCACATACGACGCGCGATTTCGACAACCAAAAATGGCCATTATGCTGACCATTCTGCAGAGTCAATTCGCCACCGCGAGAGAGTTGGGGAGACTCGGAAACGCTCATGCGTTGCCCACCCACTTTCGTGACGCTCACAGGTTCGGAACAATTTCGAATGGTCAATGCTGGACTTATGGCCAAATCAATGCCGCATCGTGCCGATGTTAATTAGTTAGACTGATTTGATGAAACCACTGCTGACAATGCTGTTAATCACTTGGCTGGCAGGGCTGGCGGCATGGGTCGGGGGGCTCGTCGGTCACTGCAGCCGGGCGACCAATTCCGAGCGTAGCCGTGAGTGGATGCATGCAGTCATGTCGTTCGGTGGAGGAATCTTGCTTTCTGCCGTTGCATTTGCCTTGGTACCCGAAGGGTTGCTCAGGCTTTCGCCTGCGACCTTAGCAATAACGGTGCTGGCAGGGGGCATCATGTTTTGCGTCATCGACGCCTGGCTCGCCAATCGCGGCGGCAGCTATTCGCAACTGATGGCGATGCTCATGGACTTTGTGCCCGAATCGATTGCGCTCGGAGCCACATTCTTGGCCGACCGGAGACTCGCGATCTTGCTTGCATTATTCATCGGGGTGCAGAACATACCCGAGGGTTTCAACTCGTACCGAGAGATGAACGCGTCGGGTTGGACTGCAAAGCGAATACTAATCGCGCTCGCGACGATGAGCCTGCTCGGACCAATGGCCGCCGCTGCCGGTCATTTGCTATTGCGCGACCACCGTGAAGCCACGGCTTTGATCATGTCGTTCGCCGGCGGGGGCATCCTTTACCTGATCTTTCAGGACATCGCCCCCCAAGCGAAAATGCAGCGCCATTGGCTTCCCTCGATGGGAGCGGTTGTGGGGTTCGTCGTGGGAATGGTTGGCGAAAAATTGCTCGGGTAGCTTGCCAAAACTCACGGCAAGTACAAGAACACCGTCTTCGGCATCGGTGCGAACCAGGGCACCCGGACGCCGGTCGCTTCGAGCGCGTCGGCTACCCAGCAGTTGCACGTGTTGAAACAGTGATAGCTGCCGTGGGCTTCGTAGAACCCATCGCACCACATGTAGGCTTCGTTGGCGATCGCGAGCGGACGCCCCTGATCGCCAAAGCGGAACGACGCTTTGACAAAGTCAACTAGCGACGCGTACTGTTCGCCTGAGATCCGCACGCTGCGATACGACTTGCTCAAGTCAGCTTCTCGTAAGTAAACGACGTGTAAGCAAGTCGTCGATGGCCAAAGCAAGGCGTTGGCGGTGGTTGTCGCTGTAAGGTCGTCCCAAGTGCGGGTCTTCAAGAAAAAGCCACGATCACCCCAGCCAATGGCGACGTGAGTCGCTCCGCGCGAGTCGCCCGGAAAGTCATCGACGTCGAGCCACTCGCGCCAATCGATGGCCTCGGTTTCAATCGGCATGACGATATCGGAGTGAACGGCATTCGAGACCAAAAAAATCTCGATGCCATCGGTCGTCGGCGCAAAGTTGTTGTTAACCGGGATGAGTCCAATAAGAATTGCGGCAACGTAAAACAAGAGCAACGCGATAACGGTTTTGCCAGTGCGGCGAAGTAACGTGACAAGCCGTCGCCAGCGAGATTGTTGTTTAGCGTCGATCTTGAGCATCGCAATCGGTTCACTTGATTTGCGAAACAAAGTCGGCCGGTTTCACGGCGATGAGCGAACAGTCGAGCGTCGAGAGCAACCGCTCGGCCGTGCTGCCCATCATATGCCAAGCCTCGCTCTGGTGGGTTTGGGTGCCCATGACGAGCAGATCGATGTCGTGCTGGCGCACTTGATCGGCAATCACTTCGGCCGGATCACCGGTCAATAGGTGTGACTTGGGTGGCTGCGTCATTTTGCTGCGGTCGATTGCCTTCAATTGCTCGGCAAGCGCTTCGCGGGCGTCGGAAAGCAAGTGCTCGCGCGCCGTGTCAAGTTTGTCGGACTCGATGTTGCCCCATTGCATCAGTGAATCACTCGGGAGTTTCGCGACGTGCAATACGTGGAGATGAGCCTTCTCGGCAACGGCGATCGCGGCGCCGATTTCGAGCGCACGGCTAGCGACTTCGGAAAAGTCGGTGGCGACCAGCACCTGATCGAGCGGGGCCTTCGTGGTCGCTTTGTGTATCCAAACCGGAACCTTGCAGCTTCGCAGCAGGCTACGTCCCGTCGAGCCGACAAGCCACCCAGGGAGCATCGACTTGCGCTTCGAGCCTACCATCACGCCATCAAATGACTGCTCGTGAGCCATTCGCGACAACTCGACCCACGCCTTGCCTAGCGCAACATCGCCGGTGGCGTTGGCGCCGCGGCTCTTCGCACGGGCGACGAGTCGACTGATGGCGTCATTAGCCCGATCGAGCACCGACGCGGTGCCCCCGCCGTAGTGTTCGAGTAGCCACTGCGTTTTGGGGTCGAGTTCGATAACCGCGCGTAAGTGCAACTCGGCGTCGGCAGCACAGGCGATTTCGACCCCCTGATTGATGACGGACTGAGTAACGTCCGAAACTTCGTCGGAGACTTGCCAGTCGCCTTCGGAGAGGTCGACGCCGACGAGTAGTTTTTTGAGTTGGTTCATGAGTTTAAGAGGGGTCGAGGGACGGGGATTAAGGGTTGGGAGACGAGGTTGCGATTTTCCCTACCTCGTAGCCGAACTGTTGCCAATTCGGCTACCAGAGTTCACAAATTTGCCGGCGAGAAAAGTAGCTTGCATTTTGTAATTCTCTCCACAAACGCTCAAGAGCCATTCTGCTCGATTAAGGACCATTTTTTTCGATTAAGGACCATTCTTTTCTATCAAGGAATAGAGCAGTGCGAGCTGAGGTTCTTCGCGGTCAAGTCGCTCGAGCATATCGGCGTCCATTTGCAACTTATATTCACTCGATTTGTCTGGATCGCCGGTTTGGTCGTAGGCGACCGCAAGGCCAGCGATGCCGAACGTGCGTAGCTCGACTTGGCTATCGGGCAGTTTCGCCAGCACCAGCAGTGGCGGAATCGCCCGTTCGGGTTGACTGAATCGATAGTAGTGCCTCACAAGTCCTTGCATCGCAAGGTGATGGTAAAACTCGTCGGCTTCGGGGAACTCGTCGATTACCGCCTTCCAGGCCGCCTCGGTATCGACTTTCTTAGCATAGTAGAGTTGTTCGAGTGGTGTTTCGTAGACGACGGCGCGGGGCTGGGCGTCTTCGAGGGCAAAGCCAGGTTGGGTGACGACTCCCAACAGCAAACCGAGCAAAAGTCCGCCAACGATCCATGCCAGCCAAGGACGGCGACCGATGTCTTGGAGTCTGAGACTTCGCGATTGCCGCATTAATCTGTCGAGATGCTCGGTCGCAGCGAGCTGCGACTCTTTCACCGCAGCCAAGTCGCCCAGCGACCAATTTTCGGGCCCCTCGGCCCAACCTTCTTCCGCCGCACGCCGCGCGAGCCCGCGCAACTCGCGCAATAAATCGGCGGGTGTCGCGAAGCGATCGTCGGGCGACTTGGCCATCATGCGATTGACGAGCTCCGATAATCCGCTTGGTAATCCAACGGCGAAATCGCCAAGCGGCAGCGGCGTCTTGTGAAGGTGCTGTACTGCCACCGCCAGCGGCGTGTCGCCCTCGAACGGCGGACGCCCGGCCAGCATGTGATAAGCGGCCACGCCAAGCGAATAGATATCGCTGCGGCTATCGACCGTGCGGCCCTCGATCTGTTCGGGGCTCATGTAGAGGGGCGTCCCCATCGTCACGCCCGCTTGCGTGCGACCGGTTTGATCGCCGGTGGCGCGAGCGAGCCCGAAGTCAGCGACCTTGACTTCGCCGTTGCGTGCGACCATCAAGTTCTCGGGCTTAATGTCGCGGTGGACAATCGAGTGCTCAGCCGCTTTGCAAAGCGCGGCCGCCACTTGTCGCAGAATGTCGAGCACCTGCGCCGGTTTGAGCTGGCCGTTGCGGCGTATGAGGTCGCCAATGTTCTGTCCCGGCACATACTCTTGGGCGATGAAATGATGCTCGCCATCGCGACCCACTTCGTAAACTTGCACGATGTTGGCATGAACGAGCCGCGCCGCACTACGGGCTTCGTGCAAAAAGCGATCGACGTAAGCCGGGTCGCTGGCCAATTCACGGCTCAGCACCTTGAGCGCGACTTGTCTGGCGAGCGACTCCTGCTCGGCCAAATAAACCTCGGCCATCGCGCCGCGACCGATGCGGCGGAGTACTTGATAATCGCGGAGTCTCTGGCCGGTGAGGTCGGTCACGCTGAGGGCAGGGCAGGGGCCAAGTGGGTCGTGAAGGTATGTTTGTAGCATGGTCGCCCAAGCCGTGCGCGGCAAGATGGCCCGCCTTTTGAGCGTGACTCGTCGCGCGGGTGGGTGTATATTTAAGACATGAGTACCTCGTTCCAAGCTGTGTACGAAAATGGTGTTTTGAGGCCTTTAACGCCGTTGTCGCTCGACGAACGCGCCATCGTCGACGTGGTGGTGAGCCCACGCCGCGAGGTGGAGTTGTCTGAAGACGATATTTCTGACCGAAGGGCGATGTGGCAGGAGTTCTTTAGGGCAGTCGACGAAATTGATGAACCGCTGCCTGATGATAGCCTGACAAACCAAGACATCGACGACATTCTCTACGGATCTTCCGATGCCGTTCGTTGACACGGGCATACTCTACGCAGCGGCGGTGCCAAACGACGTCCAGAATGCCGTCGCGAGCAGTCTTTTGGCGAGCTGCGAGACAAAGCCGGTGACTACGAATTTCATCGTTAACGAGCTATTGACTCTGCTTCGTTCCAGGCGACTAAGCGGTCGAGCTTCAATCTGGTTGAATAAGGTTTACGATCGTGGATTGATCGATATTATTGGGGTCTCCGAAGACGATTACGAGAAGGCGATGCGAGTCTATCGGAATTATAGCGACAAGCAATGGAGCTTCACAGACTGCACGAGTTTCGCGTTGATGCAGCGCTTGCGGGTTGTCGACGCGTTCGCCTTCGACGACCACTTTCGGCAGTTTGGTCAGTTCGTGGTTTGGCCGTCCTGATCCCACAACCGATAAGGATCATCAAGCCGCGCCATCTCGGCAAGCAATAGCGCCTCGAGCTCAGCTCGCTTGTCCGCAAAGCGGGGAACGTTGGCCAGATTACGCTGGTTCTCAGTCGGCGTCTTTCCGGTCAGCGCGATCACAGCGGGCGAGTGATGTTCTTCAAGAAACTCATCGGGGTTTTCGGCCAGATTGAATAGCTGTGTCTCGTGAACCTCGCCATCGAGCACATCGTATTTGATGAGCTTCCAGTCTCCTTTGCGAACCGAACGCATGCCGGGCTTGGTGCCGCCGCAATAGACGCCATAGAGTGTGTCGCGGACCGTTTGCTCTTTGCCGGTGAGCACCGGCTTGAAGCTTATTCCCTCGTTTGTTTCAGGGGCGGCGACACCGCTGAGGTCACAAATCGTCGGCAGGATATCGAGCAGGTAGACGTTGCCCTGCGCGCGAGAGCCTGGCTCGATGCCCGGACCTTTGACGACCATCGGCACCCGCCAGGTGTGTTCATAGAGATTTTGTTTGCCTTGCAGCCCGTGGCGACCGATCGCAATGCCGTGGTCGGCGGTGTAGAGAATGTAGGTGTTGTCGAGTTCCCCCATCTCTTCTAGTCGCGCGAGCACACGGCCAATTTGAATGTCGATGTTCTCGTCGCAAGCGTACTCGCGGCCCCGTTCGTTGCGGATCGTGCGTTCGTCGCGTCGCTCCCACACTCCGCTCACGCTCACTTCGTCGCGTAAGCGTGGATGCCCGTGCGGGAACGGATGTTCGGTCAGGTAGTTGACCGGTAGCGCCGGTTGCTTGTCGCTGGCGGCGGGCAGCGATTGCTTATCCTGGTGGTTCGTCGCGCCGTATTTAGCAAGCAGTTCGGGGGTGCCATCGCGGGTGTCGTGGGGGTGAGAGAAGCCAAAGTAAATGAGAAACGGGTCGGTGTCGTTCGCCGCGTCGCGGTCGTTCAGGTAGTTGAGCACTTGCTCGGCATGCCAAGCGCTGCCCGACTCGTCTGTACCGCCACGCTTGGTGGCATCGTGCCGGACGGTGAACTGTTTGTTGGCTGCTTCATAACTGTTTTCTCGTTTACAAGTCCGCATGGTGTCATAGCCAGCACGATTGAAGACGGCCGCCATCGACATTTCGGGCAAGTTCGCCGGAGCGAGTATATCGCCCTTGGGTCGGCCGCCGGGAAGATGCCACACCGTGCGACCGGTCATAATCATATGACGGCTCGGCGTGCAAACGGCCCCCGACCACGAGCCCATGTGATAGGCCCGGTCGAGCACCATCCCCTCGCGGGCGAGCCGATCGATGTTGGGCGAATCGAGTGTCGACGAGGGGTTGTAGAACTTGAAGTCAAACGGCGATTGATCGTCGACGACGATGACGAGGATGTTGGGACGTTTGGTTTCGGCGAGCGAGGTTACCACAATCGAAATGGCTGCGAGAAATGCAAGGACTCTTAACATAATAGCCGCCCGATGTTGGAGGTTGTTGCTGTTGCGTCCAGTTATGACTTTCCATTGTGAACTAAACACCACCCCGGCTGCAACAACGAAAAGTTAGCCTGCTTCGACGCTGCTTCGCAGACTTGCTACTTCTGATTCTAGTAGGCTCGCGGTTGCCAGACGATTGGTGGGATCGGGACTCGCACATCGTTCGGCGAGCGACTTAATCGACCTCGCCACGTCGCGAGTTGAGGCATCAACGTCGAGCGCAACCATCTGACCTGATACCAAGCGGCGAAGGATTGCCCCCAGCGAGTAAACGTCCGCAGCGATTGACGGCGGATTGCCGTTCACGATTTCGGGAGCGATATAGCCTTCCGTTCCGCCGACGCTGTTTAGTTTCGCGGAGTCGATCGGCCCAAGTCGGCGGGCAAACCCAAAGTCGGCGACCACAGCATCGTTTTGCCTCGTCAGCAGTATGTTTGCCGGCTTCAAATCGCAGTGCAACACTCCTCGCTTGTGTGCGAATGCAACGGCGGACACGACTTGCTCAAAAAAGCGTAGCGCAGCCGATATTGATAAAGGCATTGCTGTCAGTCGCGATTCGAGATCGCCACCATCGACAAATTGCATGGCGAGAAATAATCCACCGCCGGGGAACTTTCCCAAGCCACGAATCGAAACGATGTTTGGATGATGGAAGTCTTGGATTAGAATGGCTTCGTTTGCAAAAGATTCGACAGCTCGCGCGTCGACTTGGCGTGACTTATGCAGCGCCTTAATGGCGACAACCTCTCCCGTACACTTGTCGATTGCACGATAAACTTTCCCCATTCCGCCCCGGCCCACGAGTTGCTTCAGAGTAAAGTCGTCGAACCGTAACTGTAGCAACGCATCATCGACGAGCGTTGACGCTACACACCTCGCACGATCCGGCGTCGCTTGTAACCGCGCAACGAACTTTTGCTCGGCATGTTGCAACAGTCTACGGATCGTACGCTGCGACTTGCCCAGCGCAGAAGCAATCTCCTCGACAGATTCGCCCGCGAGCGTTTTCGATAGAGCAATCGCCTCATTGTGCTGCAGCGAATTGAGTCCGAGCTGCACGAGTTCGACCATCGCCACCGTTTCCGCGGACGATGGTGCGAGGGATGCTATATCAATTGCATAACTCTCATCGCTGGTACCCTTAGAAACATCTCGTTTCTTTGCCGAGTGAAACTCGACCTGGCGGTGCAACTTGTTGATCGCAATCTGCGCCAGCAGTCGCCATAAATCAGCCGACTCGTCCGTACGAAATTCCCCCTCTGCCGTACGTAGAAAAAAACTCCGATAAGTCGACTGCACAATATCTTCCGCGTCGAAACGTGGCTGCAGCTTGCTAGAGATGCGGGCCTTCACCAATGCAAGTAGTCGATGGACGTAGCGATCAAATATCTCGCGGGCCGCTTGGCTTTCTTTATTTCTAAGGCGATTTATCAGGCTGTGGGTATCGTCGTTCGCCACTTATCGGCCTATTTTTTTGATTTTTACAATTTGCATGACCGTCGGCAAAGCATTTCCGCATCTACCAATACGGGAGTGTCGTGCTGCCGGAATGGTTCGCTGTCTACCCAAATTGAGGAATTTCGATGGCCTACGTCGTCACGCAGCCGTGCGATGGTTGCAAGTATACTGATTGTGTCACTGTTTGCCCCTGCGATTGCTTTCGCGAGGGGGAGAGCATGCTCTACATCGACCCGGTCGACTGCATTGATTGCGATGCGTGCGTCCACGAATGCCCCGTCGAAGCCATATTCCCCGAATGGGATGTGCCCGAGGAGTGGCAGAATTACATCGACCTCAACGCAGAGATGGCTGCAAAGTTACCGGCAATTACAGAAAAGAAGACACCGCTAGCCGAACCCTAACCTTGCGGTCACGCCGCTCAAGTAGATGAGGCCGATAATTGGAAGCCGCTAGCAGCTGGTTCGGAGAAATTCCAATACAGAATTAGGTCGACCTAAGTCGCCGGAGTTTATGAACTTACTCGACTTTCCCGACTTTTTTCCCGAGATCTTTGCAACTTCAAGTGGCAATTCGAGGTAGATTCGGCGACAATGCAGAGCGAAGTGACTTGTCGCACCAGATTTCCCGGAACGTATTGCTTCGTTGTTTCGTCGAAACGATCGACCTCTTTCTGTATTCCCCGTTTCTGAAAACAGGAGTTTCCGAACATGTTGCCTAAATTGTTGTCGTGCGTTGTGATGCTGTCGCTGATGATGGCGTTCGTCCCCCAAGTTGTTGCCGTCGATGCGGGCGAAGCTCCCCCTCAGCAAAAGTGCGAGAAGTGCGAGGGCGAGAGCAAGTGCGAGGCTTGCGAAGCGGGGGCAACAGTCAAGGTGGAGTTGCCCGCCGAAGAACTCGCCAAGGCAACTCACAAGCAAGTTGGCATCATCAAGGTCAACATCGACAACCTGTCAGAGGCCAAACTCAACTGTTTCTGTCTCGACAACAACGGGCGCATCTTGGCCGGTTGCGGAAGCAATGACAAGAATGGCGAGATTCGCGTTTTCGAAGCCGATGGCAGCTACGTCGAATCGTGGAGCGTGCCGGTCATGGTCGAGGCCGTTAACGTTCGTGCGTCCGACGGCATGGTTGTCGTCGCTGGTAGCGGCAAGCTGGTGAAGCTCTCGCCCGACGGAAATCTCATCGCCGAGGCCGACGCGCCACACGTCACTGCGATGGACAATGATGAGCTTCGTAAACAAATCGTCGAACAGGCGAAACAGCTGGAGACAGCTTACAAACGGCAAGCCAAGATGTATGACGACCAAGTCGAGCGCGTCGGCGGTATGATCGAACAAGTCGCGAAAAAAATCGCCGACCTCGGCACCGATGACGAAGCGAAGCAAGAGCAAACACAACTCGAAGCACAAATCACCTCGTTCAAGAAACAACAAGAATCGCTTCGCGAAATGTCGAAGCGGTGGCAAGAGCGCATCGCCGGCATGGACTTCGATTTGACCGAAGAACAAATCGACGAGCGGGTCAACGCCGCAGTGCAGCGCAAGCGGGCCGCCGCGTCGGTCTCGGCAGTGGGCGAGAAGGTGTATCTCGCCACCAACGACACCGCCGGCTATGGCTATGCCGTCTGGATGTGCGACGACAAGTTCGAAAACGCCAAGAAGGTGGTCGGCGGGCTGCGTGGTTGTTGTGGCCAGATGGACGTGCAGGCTTCAGAAGCAGGTATCTATGTTGCCGAAAACTCGCGGCACCGCGTCGCTTGTTTCGACGACGCGGGCGAATTGACCCGTGAATGGGGTGGCCGCGTCACCGACGACAGCGACATCGATGGATTTGGCAGTTGCTGCAATCCAATGAATCTCGCGTTCGGTCCCGATGGCAACGTCTACACGGCCGAAGACAACACGGGCCGCATCAAGTGCTACTCGGCCGATGGCAAGCTGCTCTCCCACGTCGGCCACGCCGACCTCGTGCCGGGTTGTAAGAAAGTGTCGATTGGCGTCAGCAATGATGGAGAGCACGTCTACATGCTCGATATCACTCGCAATCACATTGTCCACATGCAAAAGTCAGCAGTGGAAAAATCGGCGCAAGTCGAAACGAAGAGCTTGAAGTAGCATCGTTCGCGATGGGCAACGGTCGCAATAGCCAGAGTGCAATAGCCGACAAGCTACGCCTCGTCGCTGGCATTGCGAGCAGTCGTCCACTTTGAAGGAATAGAGCTCTTTTCTTATGTACTCCGACGAGGCGTAGCTCGTCGGCTATGTTTCAACCACGTCGTCATTCAAGGAGTTGTCCGAATGTTTCGCCCCTTGCTATTCGCGTGTCTAGTCGCCTGTGTGTGGACGCCCACGCGCGCAGCCGAACCGCTGGTGATGGTCGTCATGGACCCGCTCTCGGTTCCGCTATCGTGTCCCTGTGTCGAGGGCTATGCACAGCGCAAGTATGAAGTGCTGGCCGAGTATCTGGAGCGAACGCTCGATGTGCCCGTCACTGTCACTTTCGGCGAGACACTCAACGGCGCTCTGAAGAAAGGAAACTTCGAACAGGCCCACCTCATCATCGGCAAAGATTCAGTCGTACGAGCCCACGCGGGCGAGCGCGATTGGAAAGTCGCTCCGCTCGCACGGCTCACCGGCAAAGACGGCAAGACAACGCAAACTGGGCTGATTGTCGTCCGCAGCACCGACCCGGCAAAGTCGGTCAAGGATCTCGCCGGCTATCGCATTCTCTATGGCCCCCCCGCCTGCGACGAGAAGTTTGCCGCTGCCCGAAAATTGCTCGAAGAAGCGGGCGTCGAAGTCGTCGCTGCCGAAGCAGCCGAGACAACCGTCGCCTGTAGCGATGGGGCTTGCAAGATCATCGAATGGGGCGATAGCGAAAAAGCCGCCGCCGTGATCAGCAGCTATGCGGCGCCGCTGCTCGAAGGTTGCGGAACGATCCAAAAGGGCGAGCTTCGCGTTGTTGGCGAAACAAAACCGGTGCCGTTCGTCGTGGCGTTCGCAACCGAGCATCTGCCGAAGGAAATGCAAGCGAAATTCAAGAAAGCGCTGCTCGACATGGTGACCGACCCCGACACCATAACGGCGATGGAGACTCTGCAAGGATTTGTCGATGTTGAAATAGAGTTGGACTTTGAATTTCCAGCCGACAGCGACGACATTAAGTCCCGCAAACAGTCTCCTGTGGGTGACCCAACCGTTGGATTTGAGGCCGACGCCCCGCAGGCCTGGAATGGCTGGCGGGGACCAAACCGCGATGGTCACGCAGCATGGTTGCCCGACAAGTTGCCCGAGAATATCCCGAGGGTCTGGACTGTGCCTTTGGTCCATCCGGGCCTTGGTGGCATCGCGGCTACCGAACAGTATGTGCTGTTCGGCGACCGCGATGCCACCAACACAGCCGACACGTGGCGTTGCCTTGATGCCGCCACCGGCGACGAGCTGTGGACGATCACCTATCCCGCGCCGGGACAACTCGACTACGACAACTTCCCCCGCGCGACACCGCTGATTGACGGCGGGCGAGTCTATCTTTTCGGCGCGTTTGGTGATCTGACGTGTGCCGAACTCGCCACTGGCACGATTGTCTGGCAGACAAATGTCCGCACCGCTTTTGGTCCGACGGAGGAAAGCGTCTGGGGTACCTGCAGTTCGCCCTTGCTTGTCGGCGATAAGATCATCGTCAATCCTGGTTCGTCCGACGTATCACTCGTCGCGCTCGACGCCGCGACTGGTTTTCCGGTGTGGCAAACGCCCGGCGAGCCAGCCGCCTATGGTTCGTTTATCGTGGCCCAATTAGGAGGCCGCGAGCAGATAGTCGGCTACGACCGCACAACTCTTGGAGGTTGGGACCCGACAACCGGCGAGCGGCTTTGGACCTACACGCCTGCGACTGCGGGCGACTTCAATGTGCCGACGCCGGTCGTTGTGGGCGAGCGGCTGCTGTTGGTGACCGAAGGAAATAGCGCCCGTGTGTTCGATTTCGCTGCTGACGGGTCGATTGTTGGCGAACCGGTTGGTTACTATCGCAATCTCGCGCCCGACATGAGTACTCCGGTCATTGTGGGGAATCGCATTTTCTGTGTCTGCGATGGTCTCTTCGCACTCGATGTGGTTGCTGACGGATCACTTGCGGAGGTTTACGTCGCTCAAGACGAGGCGTTTCAATCCTACGCGGCGATGATCGCCAGTGGGAATCGGGTGCTAACGGTCGGTCTTGGTGGCGAGCTAATTCTCTTTGATGCGACATCTGACGAGTTTCGCCCACTCAGTCGTCAGCATCTTTTCGCAAACGACGCGAGTCGCGAGGCCGAAATCTACTCGCACCCGGCCATTGTCGGGACAAAGCTTTACTTGCGGGGCGAAAACGAATTGGTTTGCGTCGAACTGCTCGACCCCCTAAAGTAACTGTTGGGTCAGCCGACGAACTACGTCGGACGACCCTCGCGTAAGCTCGCAGTT
Organism: Pirellulales bacterium; assembly: GCA_041752635.1. Lineage (GTDB taxonomy): Bacteria > Planctomycetota > Planctomycetia > Pirellulales > Lacipirellulaceae > JBGSWC01. The sequence goes on from JBGSWC010000150.1 coordinate 28,269, forward strand.
TACTTGCTTTCGCGATTTGAAAGTCGGCGACGAGGTGTATTCGTCGGCTATTGATTTACGTTGCCCCAAGACTCGAAGGACTTCCCACGATGACCAACAACAAACTCCCCCGTCGAGAATTCATTACTCACTCATCAGCCGCGCTGCTCGCGGGCGGTGTACTCGCGAACCTCAGCAGCGAAGCACGCGCCCAAGTTCAAGAAGATCACAGTCACGACTTCACGCTTCCCAAGCTTCCGTATGCCTACGACGCGCTTGAACCGGTCATTGACGAAAAAACGATGACGATTCACCACACCAAGCATCACCAGGGCTACGTCGACAAGCTCAATGCCGCGCTCGTGGACCAGCATGATCTCACGCACATGAGCGTCGAAGACTTGGTAAGTCATCTCGACAAGGTGCCCGAATCGATTCGCACGACCGTTCGCAACAATGGTGGTGGCCACGCCAACCACTCGCTGTTCTGGAAGTGCATGAAACCCGTTGGCGGTGAAATGGCGATGGGCACCAAGTTGTCGACTGCCATCGAGTCGACCTTTGGCAGCTTCGCCAAACTCAAGGAGCAGTTTAGCACCGCGGGGGCGACCCAGTTCGGCAGCGGTTGGGCCTGGCTTGTCGCCAGCGATGGCAAGCTCGAAGTTGTCGCCACGGCCAATCAAGACTCACCGCTGTCGATGGGCAAGAGACCGATTCTCGGACTCGACGTCTGGGAGCACGCCTATTATCTCGAGTACCAAAATCGGCGCGCCGATTACATCGATGCTTGGTGGAAAGTGGTGAACTGGGAACAAGTCGCGAAGAATCTTGCGACGACTTAGTATTCCATCGAAGGCGGCACACCTTCGGCAACGGGCGTCGAATTTGACACCGACTCGGCATCATGGCGAAGAAAAAATCGACTCAAACAAAGATCGATCTCGCTGCAATCGAGTCGTCAATGCATGTGATTCGCGGTCAGCGTGTCATGCTCGACTCCGATTTGGCTCGTTTCTACGATGTGACGACAGCGGCCCTTAATCAGGCGGTTCAGCGAAATGCGGATCGATTTCCGGACGATTTCTCGTATGTCTTATCCAAACAGGAGTTTACGGCTTTGATATCACAAAATGTGATATCAAAGCTCGGGCGAGGCGGACGGACTAAACTGCCCCGAGTTTTCACGGAGCAGGGGGGTCGCAATGCTTTCGAGCGTCCTCAAATCGGCGACTGCTGCCCGAATGAACGTCGAAATCATGCGGACCATTGTCCGCATTCGTCGCCTCATGGCCACTCCCGGCGAATTGGTCGAACAGCTTACAAAGCTTGCTGAAACAGTTCAGTGGCACGACGACCAGATTCGCGTGATCCGTGATGTCCTGCAACAGTTGCTCGAAGAGCCGCCTAAACGAAAGCGGCGAATCGGCTTTCATGGCGTCGACGAGGCAAGTTAGCTTTCGCTGGCAGTTGCGAACAAGTTACCTACAAAGGGCGTATCGATACACAACGCCAAAATACGCGGGATTTACGGGCTACGCCTGGCAGGTTAGGTTTATGTTCCTGCCCCTACCCGCAGAAAGATGGCCGTCACTGCTGCGATTCTGCCTACCTTCGGAGACCCATTCGATGACGCAAACTGCCGAGCCGATGATCGAGGCGGTTCGCCTCAGCAAGTTCTACGGCCAATTCGCCGCCACTCGCGATGTGTCGTTTACGATCCACCGCGGTGAAGTCGCCGCGTTTCTTGGTCCGAATGGTGCCGGCAAAAGCACGACAATGAAGCTGCTCACCGGCTACTTGGCGCCGTCGACGGGGTTGTCGCGAATCGCCGGATTCAACATGCAAACCGAGCGTCTCGAAGGCTCGAAACGACTGGGTTACTTGCCCGAAAATGGCCCGCTCTATCCCGAAATGACCCCTCCCGGGCTGCTGCGGTTTTTCGGCAAAGCCCGCGGCATGAGTAGTCGCCAGATTGAGTCGCGACTCGCCGACGTCGTCGAACTTTGCCGTTTGGGCGAAGTGCTGGGTAAACCAATCGGCAAGCTCTCGAAAGGCTATCGCCAACGTGTCGGCATGGCCCA
>JBGSWC010000151.1:0-2917 GCA_041752635.1 Pirellulales bacterium
GCGATTTTTGCACCTGTCGATTGCGTTTGGGCCTATGAATCAAGCTGTTTCGCGAGCAGGGCAGGTGCAAAAGTCGCTGACTTTTGCACCTCGATCGAATTGTTGGCCGCGCGACTAAATTCGAGCGGCGACATTAAGTGCAAACCGAGCCGGAGCAGGCTCGTAACCATGCGAACATCGTCGCGGTCGCTACTTGCCCGAGTAATACAGCTTGGCCGCCACGCCGCCGAACGAGTTGAGTTGTTCGGCCGCCGCCGCGTGGACGAACTCGATCTCGACGTTGTTGAGTACCGCCTCGGTCAGCAGTGGGTCGAATTTATCCGACTCGATCGGCATCGCGATGACCAATTTCTGTGCCTGTCCGTTTTCCAAAGCGAGTTGCACACCTTGGGTTTCGAGCACGGCCGTGCCACAGGCGTGGCGCCGCGACACCAGGTCGTTCATGAGCGCGAGATCGTGCTCTTGCTCTTGCTCGTCGGCAATACGTTTGACGGCCGCGGCAACTTCGTTGTTGGTGCTGTTGATGTCGATTGGCTCGATCGACACCAGCATGTCGGCAACGCTCGGATGGAGTTGATTTTTGACCGCATGGGCCAACTTGAGGTTGCCGCCGAACACAATTCGCTCGATCTCGGTATCGCCCATGAAGTAGGCGTTAATCTGCTCGGCTGCCTCGGCGACCACGCGACGCTCGGAGTCGAGGTCGCGACGCTCGGAGGCTTGAGTCCGCGCAGTGCGACCTCCGGGCCTGAGCGAGACGCCCCCCTCTTTGCCAAGCTCGACGACGGCATCGGCGGTTGTGGAGGTGAGAAAGACCTCGAACACTTTGCCGACTTCCTCCGAGAACAACACCACCAAGTATTTCTTGTAGCAGTCGAGGGCAAACAGCAGATGCCTGACCTGAGGGACACCAAAGTACAGCTTGTTCGGCAGCGTCACCGGAACGTCGACCGTCAGATAGTCTTCGAGATCGGTGAACAACACGATCGAACGTCCCTGGGGCTTCGATTCGGTGAGGTGAGCGAGAATCGTCGCCTCGGCGTCGGCCCACTCGTGTCGCTTTTTGTGCAACTCAAGCGCCTCGCTGCCATGCTTCTCTTCGAGTCGCTTGGTTTCGTTCTTGAGTTCGATCAACCACTCGGGTCGATCGCGTCGATTGTCGGGGTTGGTCGAGTCGACGTTGGCGTAAACCGTCAACACCGGCGTCGTTTGGTAATCGTGTGAAACGATGAACTCGCGAAGTGTGTCGAAGATCTGTTGGATTTTTTGTTTCATGATCACCGCTGCTGCGAATGGCGAAGACTTTTTGGAAGTCCAGAAGATAGCAGAAAGTCGCCAAAAGACTAGAGTCGGGAACGACTGTAAAGACGAGCCGCCGATGAACATGCACCCGTATACAAGCACGACGCGCAAGCGAGTGAGTCATTCCAGTTGGCCAACCGCCCCGAGCGTTTTTGGCCCCCCCCGCGGCCCATGACAACCGGAAGGCTCGTTTTTCGCGAGGGCAGTGGCAGGGCGCGAGTGCGGAGCCGGCCCGAGTGGGACTACCAAGTCACTTCGACCAGGTTCTCTATCCGCGAAACGCCATCGAGAGTACGGACAGTTTCTTGGGCCATTTGTTTTTCGAAAAACGTTTGCACGCGGCCCGTGAGGCGGATGTGGCCCTCTTCGACTCCCGGTTCGATTCGCAGCATTTGCCGCGAGGTGTGGGGGCTGTTCTTGAGCGCCAGGGCAATGCGATCGACGAGCGTGGGGACCTGTTGGACGGTTTCGAGCATGGGGGGACTCACATGAGCTAACGGGCGATGGCTGGCAGGAGGCGTGCGGCGGCTGTAGATATTTCTATCGACACCCAAAACTAGGTTACGCCAGTGCCGGGTCGCCTAACGACTAGAGAATTTCGGCAAAGGGTCGGGCTCGTGACGATTGTCGCGATTCTGGCGAGTTGGTTGGTACGTGACGATGACTTTGGTAAGTTCCCCGAGTACACTTATTTTCGATGGGATTTAACCACAACCCGCTGCAACTGCGACGTCGGAGGCTGCTTCCGTGAGCACTGTTTTGCAAACCTCAACGAATGGGAGCCGCGAAGCGAAGCGAGCTCGCTTCTCGCTCGAACATTACGAACACATGGTCGCCTGTGGTGCGTTTGCAGGTGAGTTCGAGAAACGGGTCGAATTGTTGTGGGGGGAAATCACCGAAATGTCGCCGATTGGACCGTTCCATTGTAGCGAAGTTACTTTTCTCACCCGCTGGAGTGTGAACGCGACATCCGATAGTGAGATTGATATTCGTCCCCAGCTACCGGTCCGGCTTCCGGGAAGCGACAGCGAACCCGAGCCCGATATCTGTTGGGTGACTCGGCGAGACTACTCGAAACAGCATCCCGGCCCCGGCGACATTCTGCTCATTATCGAGGTCGCCGAAACGTCGCTTGCGACCGACCGCGGACTGAAGCTCAAGGCCTACGCCGAAGCAGGCATCGCCGACTATTGGATTGTGAATCTCAAGGATCGGCAGATCGAAGTTTATCGCGAGCCGAAATCCAACAGCTATCAGCAGCCGTTAATAGTGACTGGCGAAGCAGCGATTTCTCCACTTGCGCTACCAAGTGTCGAGTTACGGGCGGCGGAGCTGTTTTATTAGTTACGATGTACCTGCCGAAGAACTCCGGTGGCTGACGCCTATCGGCTCGCCGACGAAAGCGCGATTGCTATCCCTGCAACCAACTAGGCAACTCACCCGCCGCCGGCAGGCGAACGGCGACGGCACTTTGAATTGCCGGCAACGCTCGCACGGCTTCGAGCGCTTCGCGCGAGGGTTCGCCGTCGAGGTTGAGGATGCCGATCGCGGTGCCACCTGGGGTGTCGCGGCCGACGGCCATTTGGGCGATGTTGACGCCGTGTTGGCCGAAGAT
>JBGSWC010000152.1:0-11741 GCA_041752635.1 Pirellulales bacterium
CGAAAACGGCCGTGTCCTACTACTTCGTCAACTCCGCTTCTTGCTTGGCGAGTTTCGATGACTTTCTTGGAGTCGCAAGAGCTAATGCAGCGGTACTTCGCCGCCGGCCCGGGTCGAGGCGGCTTGCCATGCCGCGCGGTCGATCGCGTCGTTTTTGGTTTGCACCGATCCATCGGCGAGCAGCACGTTAACTACGCCCGGATGATGGCTGCGGGCGGCACGCCAGCCGTAGGGCGTAAAGCGAATCGACGGGCTGCCGGTGACGGCCACGCCGATGCAGTCGGGTGTGGCGTCATTGGGCAGTAGATAGTGGTTGTAGAGCGCCGCTCGATATTCGCCATTGACCCAGGCGAAGCCGCGCGGATTGGAGTAGTTCCATTGCTGTGACGCGGCACAAATAGCATCGCTTAGTGGCGCTCGGAGCGCGAACTTGTACTCGTAGCGAGGATCGTGTTGTCCTTCGCTCGGTTGCCCGAGCAGGCTCTCACTGGCCGCCGCTGTGTGGCTGGTGCCGTCGGTAATTTGCGTAGGCCTCACTTGCGAATTGACGTAAAACACGCCGGCGCCCGCTTTGGGCAGGCCATCGTTTTCGCCAGCACCCGTGCAGACAGCGTAGTTGGTGGGCCCAAAGTCGTCGTCGACCGGCCGACCCTCGTCGCTGGGGCAAATGAACTCGGGCACGAAGATCGCGACACCTTCGATATTGGGCTCGGTAATGGCCAAATCGACGCCATAGAGCGGCACGCTCAGATCGAGCGAATCGTAAGCAATCGAGTTTTCCATATAGGGGGTCAACTCGGCTAGCGCCGACCAGCGATAGAACGTGTGGGCGGCGGTCGGAGCCTCGGGATATTCGCGAGCCACCGCACCGGATGGAAAATATTGCTTCGCCGACACATGGTTCTGCATCGCAAGGCCAATCTGCTTGAGATTGTTGATGCACGAAGTGCGGCGGGCCGATTCGCGAGCCGACTGCACGGCCGGCAGCAACAGCGCAACGAGCGCACCGATAATGGCAATCACCACTAAGAGTTCGACGAGTGTAAAGCCACGGCGTGTCAGCATTCTTGTTCCCGTCAGAGGGATTAGCGAAGCTTGCGTATCAAGATGATACCACCGATTGCCCCGACGACTACTATCGCTAGCGTGGCAGGCTCGGGGACCGTTGTTCCGCCAGTCTGCGATATTGCGAGGGGCGTGAATTGCAAAATACTGCTATAAGATTGTCCCTGACCGCCGAGTATCTCGACAAATTCGCCGGTGCTACCAAGCGTATCGCGCCACACGGCGTAGTCGGCCGCGTCGTAGCGACCGTCGCCGTTGCCGTCGTAGTTGCCCGCCAGGGGCGTCATGCCAAAACGACTTCGCCATAGCGAATAGTCGTGGGCGTCGACGACCATATCGCCGTTAAAGTCGCCGGCGGGTCGTTCGATACGAAACAGCGAGCCCATGCCTTCGAGCAGACCTTGAGTCGCTAACAAAATATTCCCCTCGTTATCGAACGACAGATCAGAAGGCGAGTTGGTGAGCGCAGTCGCACCAGGTGGAATTTCGTCGGGCAGCATCGGCGGCACCTGAAGCCCTGCCCTCAATGGCACGCCACTCGGGTCGAATAATCGCACAGAGTTACGAAAAATGTTGGTGACCCAGTACCGGCCGTCTGGTGTGGGCAACACACCGACAGGACCCGACGGGTTGCTGGGCGTGGGGGTGTCGGGGGTAATCGCAATGGAGATGTCGGCACCATCGATTCGATGCACAACTCCGGTCTGCAACGCTGAAACAAGCAGCTTTCCATCGTTGTCGAAATTCATGCCCGTCGGAAACGAGGTCAGCGGCAGCTCGATTTCGTTGAGCACCGTGTTACTGGCGATGTCGACCTCGAAGACTTTGTCGGTATTGGGCGACGACAGAAACAAGGTAAAGTTGGGACCAAAACGTAATGAACCAGCCGCGCTGGGGATAAATTCGGGCTGAAACGCGACCGGTGGCAGCAGTCCAATCTGTTGACCAGCTCCGCTGGCCGGATTGATGCGGAAAATACCGCCGGTGCCGAAGTCCGATACGTACAAGAATTGATCGGGGCCCACGGTGATGCTCGACGGGGCAACGAGTGTACTGCCATCGGTAAGCGTAAAGTTGAAGCCCGGCACGGGCGCCCCGGTTTGCTCGTCGAGCCGCAAGATGTCGGCGACGGCCGGGTTGAAAGTCGCCGGGGCCAGGACTGTGGCGAAATAATCGCCCCGCGCAGAGCGTACCGATGGTATCAGCGAACAGGCCACGGCCACAACAATAATCAGGAAGCGTTGGTTCATCGGAGTCATCTCTCATGGTCAGCAGAAAACACGGTTTTCCGAATAAATCGCAGCTCCACAGCATATCAGGTATCGCTGCCGATTGCGACAACCCCCTTTGCCGCGGCGATTTGATTCCAATCGCCCGGCTCGTTAGTCTAAGTGATTGGTTGCGATTACAAACCCCGCAGCGACAGTTGAGTTCTCTAGTAAGTCGCTTGCTGTCTACAGTCTCGATAATTCCCTGGGAAACCCACCCGATGATCGTCCGCAAAGTCTGCCTCGTTCTTTTCATCTCAATTTCCGCCATTTCGGTACCCGCATGGGGGGCCGAAGACTCGCCCGCTGAGAATTTGCCAGCAGCAGAAGCGGCAATCCGAGACCGAGTGATGGGACTCATTGGGACTGTGAGTGTCGACGACGGACACATCGTCGGCATCAATCTCGACGAACGCAACGCCACCGACGAAGACGTGGCTGCGATCGCGACGCTGCCCGAATTGCGAACTCTCGACTTGTGGGGGGCGACGCTCACCGACAAGGCGGCCGAGTCGATTGCCACGATCGACGGGCTCGACACGCTCAGCATGCGCAACACGGCCATCACCGATGCTGGGCTGGCGAAACTGGCGACGCTCCCCAAACTGCGATCGCTCGATCTCGAACGATCGACCGGCGTTAGCAACGAGGGGCTCAAGTCACTCGCCGAGATGCCCGAGCTGACCTATCTGTTTTTACTGTTCAACCGCTTCGACGATGAAGGTGTCGCTAATCTGGTTGGAGCAAAGAAGCTGCGCCTGGTCGACCTGCGTGGCTGCAGCATTACCAACAAGGGACTTGCCAGCCTCGCGAAGATTCCGTCGCTCGCGGCCATCAAGTTGCGTAGCTCAGGCATCACGGACGAAGGACTCGCCGAAGTCGCGAAGCTCAAAAAGCTCAAGGGGCTGATGATTCAAGACGCAGCAATCACCGACGACGGGCTCGTCCATCTAGCGGGGCTTACCGAAATGGACGATCTCGATCTCATGCGCTCGCCCATCACCGACGACGGGCTGGTGCATCTCAAGAACATGAGCAAGCTCCGGCACCTAAATCTGCGAGGCACTTACATCAACGGCAGCGGCTTCGCAAACTTCGCCGACTGCCCGCTTTTGCGGAAAGTCGACGTCAGTGAGACCGGCTTCGACGACGAGTCGCTCGAATTCCTGGTCGACAAGTCAAAACTCGTTTATCTCAACCTGTGGAACACAGCAGTAAGCAACGAGGGGCTCGGCGCGATCGCGAAAATGAAGGGGCTTCTTTACCTCAATCTCGACAACACAGCCGTCGATGACGATGCCATGGCGAAGCTTGCTGAACTGCCGGCTTTGACGACTTTGTCGATTGAATCGACTGACGTCACCGACGAGGGGGCCGAGTCGTTGGCGAAAATCAAAACGCTCGACAAAGTCGCCGCGCGGCTGTCGCTGATTACCGAAGACGGCGAAGAAGCGCTCAAAGAATCGCTGCCTAATATCGTTATTGATTACGATCAGTGATTGAAATTTTATGGTTCTTGAAGCAGAGTGAAGCTAGGCCAGAACGGGCGTGCTCGCGCTGTTCTGGTACGGCCATTTTAAGAACTGAACCCTCTCTCGAAGTGCTGCCGGCGTTGCGTGCCCACACTTATTCCGGTCCACGGCCTGCTATGAACACCATTCAACAACCGCAACGCGACGCATGGTGGGTGATCTCCAACTCGCTGTGTGTTGTCGTGCTGGGCTATTGGGCCAGCGTGCTGGTGGGCGTCGCGAGTGATTTTCGCGACATCTCGCGGGCCAACAGCGTGCTGCGTGAAGCCGAGGAGTTCGCCCAGTTGCCGAAGGTCACCGACCGCGAAGTCGTTTCCTACATCGGCCGTCGATTTCGCGATCGCGGGCTCGAGCGTTTTTACGCCGCAGCGGTCGGCCGTGCCAACGCGACGCCGGTGCCACGCACGACTTTTACATTGCTGTCGCCCGCTACTGCGGAATAATTAGCAGCTCGGCAATCGCCAGCGCGTCGATGGAATGTTCGGCGAGCACCTCGTTGGTCACCGCGAACAGCCGCTCGCGGAGCGCCGTCATTTGCGGGTCGGCGAGTTCCTCGGGAGCGGTTTGCCGGGCGGCGGTAATTGTGCGTTGCCTGAGCAAGAATCGCTGTGACTCGATACGCTGCTCGATGTCACCAATGCGATAACGCCGCGCTGTGCCGACGAGTCGCAACACAAGCTCGGTCCGCGCACCGGTGGTCTCGTCGAGCGGCAGCGTCACGCGGTACGTTCCCAGGTCGACTTCTTCGAGCCGCGTTGCGAGCTCGCTGTTGCGCGCTCGCTCGATCATTTGGTCGCTGTTGTAACAACCAGGCATCGCGAGCGCGACACACGAAACGACCGCGACAAGCAATCTGTGATGGGGCGTTTGCATAATCAATTCATGCCCATTGACCGTTGCAATCGGCACATCAGAACAAAAATGGGGGCTGTACGCAGTACGAGAGTCAACGGAATCATAGCTCGTGCCGACAACCGGGCGTTGTGGAAGCTATGTTTTTGATGATGCACCTCCTCTAGCCTGCTCGCAGCTATGAATCGACAGCGACTGATCGCGACTGTTTTGGTAATTGGTCTCACCGCCGGATGCGGCGACGGCGCGTCGGCGCTTTTGGCCGAGCTCGACTATGTGGTACGCGAAGAACAAATGGCCGAGATTTCTCTGGGCTACTTTGTGGTGCCGGTGCCGATGCCATTCACGGGCGAGTTCAAACAGATTGCGACCCGCAATCGCATGCAGTTTGAGTTCGACCTGTATGCCGAAGTGCCGAGCAAATATCGCTCGCGGGCCAAAGCGGCCGCCGAGCGCAACACGGGCCAGCTTCGCGACCGAGTGATTACCGCGTGTCGCAGCACGCCCATGGAAGACCTCAACGACCGGTCGCTGGTGGCACTCAAAAACCACCTGGTCGATACGACAATGCCCTTGCTCGATGGTGTGCCGATCGAGCAATTGCGGATCGTCGACCGCCAAACGAAACCACTGTGACGCCGCCACCCCTGCAATGACAACTCCGGTGAATCCGTCAATCATGACCCACCATTCGAAGTTCCGGATGAACCATCGCTGCTTCTATCGACTGATCGTCGCCGTGTTTGCGTTGCTCAATGGGGGCCACGTCTTCGCTGATGCACCGCCCGTTGACGAACCACCGCTGCCAGTCGGCTTTAAGTTGGGCGATTATGTGGTAAAAGACACCCGCCCCGTCGACAACCAAAAATTCACGCTCGAATTTGAGTTGTACGCGCTGGTCGAACCCGCCGGAGTCGAGAGCTTTGCGATCGCCTTTGCCAGGTGGGAACACCGCGTTCGCGACAAGGTGCTAACCTCTGTCAGGCTCACCCCGGTCGAGTTGTACGAAGAGCCCGACCTCGACGGCTTTCGCCGCCGCATTCTGCTCCGCCTGCGGCGAGCCGTTCCGGAATTGGCGATCCACGATGTGCTGGTGACCGATTTCCGGATGCTGAGCGAATAACTTCGCCCCCCATTTCGCCACCAACCAGAGCGAGAGCCACCAGACTTCCGGCGGCCTCACATCCGCGCCATGCGGGCCCGTACGGGCACGGCTCATGGACGCAGAGATCTGTCATTTGCATCGCGTTTCGCGGCTCTCTGCATTGACCCGGTTGTAGCAGGGGTTTAGCATCGATAATTCGTGAAGACTTGCCTGCACGTCGGTGCATTTTCTCTATCCGAACGGAGTCGCGATGCGAATCCAACGATTGCTACTGTTGTTGTTTCTTTCAGTCGTTTTCGGCTGCGATTCGACGAAGACTCCCCGCAAAGATGCGCCCCCGTCGACCGCTGCCGGCGGCAAGCAAGCCGCGACCGAAGTCGACGAGGGCGACTCCGAAGAATCGCTCAATGGCGACGCGGGAACGGCAAGCAGTTCGGGCGCCGGCGAAACGTCGAGTGTCAGCACCGAATCTGGAGAATTCGTGCTGGGCAATCTCATCGAGCCGTTCGATCCGCCCACTCTCGAAGAAGTCGACAGCACGGCTGACTGGCAAGCTCAGCCAGTGGTCGATGCGCTCGCGCTCTTGCGGGAGGTCAAGAAAGAGGAACCGGCGCTCGTTTCGGTCGAAGAAGCCTTGTCGATGCGCAACACATCGGACGAGGCCAACGCAAAAATACTCAGCGCGCTGTCGGTGCTCGCTCCCGAAGATGGCAGCGGCGTCGACTACGACAACCGCATTCGCCGCGGCTTGCCGATGGACCTGGTCACCACGAATCCGCTGCTGCAAAGCAGCATCGCCGAGCAAGAAATCGGCGGCCTCACTGGCTTTGGGCTGTTTGGCTTCGACTGGAAGATGCGGCCGTTTGCTGTTGCCGACACTGTCGAGAGCTGGCAGACAAGCAAGGATCGATTAATGGACAAGGTCGTGATCCGCGACGATTTGCGTTGGTCCGATGGCACACCAATCACGGCTCACGACGTTGTGTTCAGCTTTAAGGTCATTATGTCAGACAAGGTCTTCGTGCCCGCCGTGCGGCAGGGGACCGACTTATTGAAATGGATCGAAGCCTACGACGATCACACGCTCGTCTACTTTCAGAAGAAGGCTCAGGCAATCAACGTGTGGAATCTGAATTTCCCGATTATCCCCAAACATATCTACGAGAACTCGATTGCCGACGATCCGACGCTCAACACGAGCGAATACCATGTGAAGTACGAGAAAAACCCCGTCGTCGGCGGACCTTATCAATTGACCGATTGGACTCGCGCCACGAAGGTCGTGCTCGAGCGTCGCGAAGATTACTACATCGTCGACGGCAAGCAAGTTCGCGACAAACCCTACTTTCGCGAAATTTACTTCAGCATCGTCGAAGACGCGACGACTCGGTTGCTGGCCCTCAAGTCGGGTGATTTGCACGAATCAGAACTCGGTGCCGAGCAATGGGAAACACAGACCGGAGGCGACGATTTTTATCGCATCAACACCAAAGTACGTGGCCCCGAAGCGACCTTTTTTTACATTGGTTGGAATCTCAATGACCCTCGCTTCAGCGATAAGCAGGTGCGGCAAGCACTCGCCTATGTGATGAACTACGACGAGATGCTCGACGACCTTTGTTTCGGGCTCTTTCCGCAGTGTCGGGGAATATTCTCGCCCGATAGCTGGATGTTTCCCAAAGACGCCCCGCCCCCTTTCAAACAAGACCTCGATCGAGCCGAAGACATGCTCGACGACGCTGGCTGGGGCGATAGCGATGGCGATGGCATTCGCGACAAAATGATCAATGGGAAACTTGTGCCGTTTCGCTTCACACTGCTGGTGAGCAACAAACCAGATCGCATCGCCATTTGCAGACTCTTCGCCGAGGATCTCGATAACATCGGTATCGAGTGCAACGTCCGCCCGCTCGACGCTGCCACCTTCCAGGAGCGGATGCAAAACAAGCAATACCAAGCCGCGATGTCAGGTTGGGGCACCGGTGCCGATCCATACACCAACGAAAACATCTTTGGCACTGGCGAGGGGCGCAACTACGGTTCGTATTCGAACGCGGAGGTCGACAAGTTGTTCGAGCAGGGAATGGCTGAGTTCGACCGCGAAAAGCGCGGGCAAATTTACGGCGAGGTACACAAAATAGTGTTCGAAGACCAGCCTTATTTGTTTCTCTATAACCGCAGTTCGTTTTACGGCTTTCGCAAGAACTTACGCGGTTATCGCTTCAGCCCGCGGGGACCGTTTCACTACAGTCCCGGTTTTGGTTCCATCTGGCCCAGCGAGCAGTAGCTAGCCCGCCGTGTAATCGGCCCAACGGCAGTCGTGATTGCATGATTAGTTATCTGATTCGTCGCTTATTGCTCGGGGCCGTGACGCTCGTCGTCGTCACGGCGCTCGTCTACACGCTAGTACGCAACATGCCTGGCGACCCGACGATGGTGCTGATCGCACAGGTAGGCAACGAAAGGCCGATTAGCCAAGAAGAAATCGAGCGATACCAAGAGTATTTCGGCCTGAACGACCATCCCGTCACCGCTTACTTCAAGTGGCTGGGGAGCCTGCTCGAGGGTGACTTGGGATATTCGTATTCTCAAAAGGAATCGGTGGCCACGGCCATCGGTCGTCGGCTCTGGCCCACGCTCAAACTCTCGCTCGCGTCGCTCGTCTTCACCTATCTATTTTGCATCCCGATTGGGCTCTATTCGACCGCGAGAGCGGGCAAGACCGACGAACGCATCGTGAGTACGCTGCTCTACATGCTTTACTCGCTGCCGTCGTTTGTGGCGGCAGTGTTGCTGCAAATGCTGTTTGCCATCAAGCTCAAGGGTACACCCTTCGAACTGCCGCTGTATGGAATCACTGGTCCGGGGCACGACGAAATGTCGGCTACCGGGCAGTTGATCGATTCGCTCAGACACTGCATTCTGCCGGTTATTTGCTACACCTATGCCAGCCTCGCCTATAACTCACGGTTCATACGCGCGAATATGCAGGAAGTCATTCGTCAGGATTACATCCGCACCGCCCGCGCAAAAGGGGTTGGGCAAGCCCGTGTCTTGTGGCATCACGCCTTTCGCAACACGCTCATTCCGCTAGTGACTCAACTTGGGCTGGTGCTCCCGTCGCTGCTGTCAGGTTCGATTATTCTGGAAACGATTTTTAGTTGGCCCGGCATAGGTAAGTTGTTTATCGAATCGATCGGCCAACGCGACTATCCGATTATTATGGGACTGGTGCTGATGTTCAGTGTGTTGACGCTGATGGCTCAGCTATTGGCCGATTTGTTCTATGCCGTGGTCGACCCACGGGTCACTTTCAAATAACGAGTCGCAGACGCGATGATCGACGAAGCCACCGAAAAACTTGCGACCGCTCCGGCCTCAGTTGGCTTTTGGGGCGAAGCGTGGCGCAGGTTTCGCCGCCGACCGATCGCGATGGTGGCACTCGGATATGTTGTTGTACTCTTTATCGCCGCCATCTTCTCGCCCGCGATCGTTGGCACGAAGCCGCTCGTTTGCAAGTACAAAGGCAACATCTATTTCCCTGCCATGGGATATTTCAATCGTAGCTGGGAAAATAGTATCTTCACGACCGATCGATTTCGCAACAAATACAAACAAAAACTCGCCGAGAAAGACCCCGACAGTTGGGCCGTCTGGCCGCTCATTTTCCAAGACCCGGATCGCCGCGTCCGCGACGGCGAGTGGCCCGGCCAGCCCGAGAATCCCACTCGCGACGAAGGCCATCCGAGTTGGCAAAACCTGTTTGGCACCAACCGCCAAGGCATCGACGTTTTTGCTCAGATCATTCACGGCGCCCGTTCGGCGCTGCTCGTCGGCTTCGTCTCGATGGGCATCGCGTCGGTAATTGGCATCACGCTGGGGGGACTGGCCGGATACTTTGGCGGCTGGATTGATATCCTGCTGAGCCGCTTGATCGAGGTCGTCATGTGTGTGCCGCAACTCGTATTGATCTTGGCGCTGATCGCCGTGTTATCCAAACCGACTATTTGGCATGTGATGGCGGTGCTAGGCTTCACCAACTGGACCGGCATCGCTCGGCTCACGCGGGGAGAATTCCTGCGGCTTCGCGAGTCTGACTTTGTGACTGCCGCCCGCGCCGCCGGCGCGTCGTGGCATCGCATTATGTTTCGCCACGTCTTCCGTAACGCGATGGCTCCGGTACTGGTGCCGATCAGCTTTGGCGTCGCCGCCGCCATTCTCATTGAAAGCGCCCTAAGTTTTCTCGGCTTTGGAACTTCCGAAACAAGTTGGGGCGACCTCATCAGCGACGGCCGCAGCAACCTCAGCATGTGGTGGCTGATCGTCTTCCCCGGAACCGCCATCTTCCTCACCGTACTCGCCTACAACCTGATCGGCGAAGGACTCCAAGAAGCCACCGACCCACGATTAACCGACGACACCTAGTCGACTGTCTAGTGACCAGAGACTAGAGGAAAAAACTTCCTGTCCGCTAGACTCTGGGCACGAGACTCTCGACTGCACGCCCCGCCCCCCCGACCTCTGTCCCCCGACCCCTCATGCAATCCGTCATCGACGTCGACGATCTCAAGACTCACTTTCACACCGACGAGGGGGTCGTCAAGGCGGTCGATGGCATTTCGTTTCGTGTCGAGCCGGGGCACACGCTGGGAATCGTGGGGGAGAGTGGTTCGGGCAAGAGTGTTACCTCGCTCTCGATCATGCAACTGCTGTCGTCGAATGCCGAGATTGAGTCGGGCAAAATCGCCCTCTTAGGACGCGACTTGGTGGGCCTCCCCGAGCGCGAAATGCGGCAGATTCGGGGCAAAGACATCAGCATGATCTTTCAAGAGCCGATGACTTCGCTCAACCCCGTCTTTAAGGTGGGCGATCAGGTGGCCGAAGCGATTGTGCTTCACCAAAAGGTCTCGAAGAAAGACGCGCGGCAAAAGACGATCGACCTTTTTCGCGAAGTTGGCATTCCCAGTCCCGAGACTCGCGTCGATTCCTATCCCCACCAAATGTCGGGGGGCCAAAAACAACGCGTGATGATTGCGATGGCGCTTTCGTGCAATCCCAAGCTGCTGATCGCCGACGAACCGACGACCGCGCTCGACGTAACGATTCAGGCCCAGATTCTCGACATCCTGCGCCGCCTTCGCGACGAGCGGGGGATGGCCATTCTGTTTATCACTCACGACCTGGGCGTGATTGCCGAAATCGCCGATGAGGTGATGGTCATGTATCAAGGCAAGATGGTCGAGTATGCATCGATCATCGAGATCTTTGCGAATCCTCAGCACCCCTACACCAAGGGATTGCTCGCTTGCCGACCGAAGCTCGACACCCGCTATCGGCTGCTGCCGACAGTGAGCGACTTCATGGAAACTAAAACCATCGATGGTCGTGTTGAGATCATCGTAAAACACTTGGACGCGACGCGGCTCAAACAACTCGAATCCGAAGGCCGGGGGCGGCTCTTGCATCCCAAGAGCGAACTCGCGGCAATGGGCCACCCTTGGGAAGAAGGCCACCACTCCCTCGATTCGACCGCCGTCGCCGAGGGGACGAAACCACTGCTCGAGGTGAACGACCTGAAAGTCTGGTTCCCGATTCGGAAGGGGATTTTCGCGCGCGTGGTCGATCACGTGAAGGCCGTCGATGGCATTAGCTTCAAAGTCTATCCAGGCCAAACACTGGGGCTGGTCGGCGAGAGTGGCTGCGGCAAAACGACCACTGGCCGCGCGATTCTCCGGCTTATCGAGCCGACCGCTGGCAAAGCAATCTATGGCGAGCATGACCTGTTCACACTCGACCGCCACGACATGCGCGCGATGCGCCGCAAGCTGCAAATCATTTTCCAAGACCCCTACGGCTCGCTCAACCCACGCATGACGGTCGAGTCGACATTGACCGAGCCAATGGTCATTCACGGCCTCG
>JBGSWC010000153.1:0-2066 GCA_041752635.1 Pirellulales bacterium
GCGGCGAGGCGTTTGTCATGTCGCGGTTCGACACCTTCACGGTGGGCAGCCAGGTAATCGTCATTCCAGCCGGTCTCGATTACCAGCCGCCCGCCGATGTACCGGTGAATTACATCGACGAAATGGTCGACGCCAAGCTCGTGAAGCTCCGGCTGGAGCCGAGCGACCGGTGTAATGATGTCGAGTTCCTCCGCCGGGTTTCGATCGATATCACGGGCAGTCTGCCCGATGTCGACGAAGTACGCGCGTTCGTGGCCGACGGCAACCCCGACAAACGTGCCAAGAAAATCGACGAGCTGCTCGAGAGCAAGCAGTTTGCTGAGATTTGGGCGATGAAACTCTCGGAGTTGTTGCTTGTTCGCAGCGAGGCTAATCGCGTCGACTACAAACCAATGTTCCTCTATTCGCAGTGGGTAACGCGAAAGATGGAGACAGGCACGCCGATTGACGAAATCGTGCGTGAAGTGATTGGCGCGAGCGGCGGTTCTTTCGATAACCCGGCGGTCAATTTCTATCAGATCGAACCCGACACACTCAAGACGGCCGAAAACGTTGCGCAAGCTTTTCTCGGCATTCGCACTCAGTGTGCCCAGTGCCACAACCACCCGTTCGATCGCTGGACGATGGACGACTACTATTCGTTTGCCGCGTTTTTTGCGCAAATCGGCCGCAAGAATGGCGAAGATTATCGCGAGACGATGGTTTTCAACCGCAAGATTGGCGAAATCAGCCATCCGGTCGACAATCGAGAAATGGCACCAAAGTTTCTCGGCGACTCACAACCCGAAATCGAGCGAGGCGACGACCGTCGCGAGGTGGTGGCCAAGTGGATCACCTCGCCCGAAAATCCTTATTTTGCCAAGAGCATGGCCAATCGCGTATGGGCTCACTTCTTTGGCATCGGAATCGTCGAACCGGTCGACGATATTCGCGTGAGCAATCCGGCCAGCAACCCCGAGTTGTTTGCCGCGCTCGGTGACAAGTTAGTCGAATACGAATACGACCTGCGTCGCCTCGTCAAAGACATCTGCATGTCGAACGCCTACCAGCGTTCGAGCGTCGCCAATGCCTCGAATGTCGACGATACGCGCAACTTCGCTCGCATGCAGCCGCGACGCATTCCGGCCGAAATGTTGCTCGACTGTGTCTGTCAGGTGACGAATGCACCCGAGAAATTTCAAGGGCTGCCGATTGGTGCCCGCGCGGTGCAGATCGCCGATGGCAAGACCAGCAACTATTTCCTCACAACCTTTGGCCGTGCTGGCCGTGACAGCGTCTGTGCCTGCGAGACCAATACCGAACCAACACTCAGCCAAGCACTCCACATGCTCAATGGCCAAACGGTACACGACAAAATTCTCCGCGGTAAGACGATCGAAGCGTGGCTCGACGAAGGAAAGTCGCCCGCCGAAATTGTGACAACGATTTACGTGGCCTGTTTAGGTCGTGAACCTACGTCAGCCGAATATGATGCGTTGGTTGCCGAGCTCGGTGATGACGCGAAACCGGTCGCCGAACTGCAAGATGTTTTCTGGGCCGTGCTCAATAGTCGCGAGTTCTTGTTCAATCACTAGATTGTTTGCACCACCGAGTCACAGAGAACACTGAGCGTTGTATGAAATTGAGACCAATAAGTACGAACAATCTAGCGGCGCTCCAAATGTTTTCGTCGCTAAACTGTCTAGCGATCCTCTGTGCCCTCAGTGGCTCAGTGGTAAATTCTTCGTCGGCCAACGCGGCCGCAGGCGAGAAGATCACGTTCGTCGATCATGTGCAGCCGATTTTTCGCGAGCACTGCTACATTTGCCACGACGCCGACGGCAAGAGTGGCGGGCTGGCGATCGACAATATGGCGGCCATCATGGCCGGTGGTGCCGGTGGCGAGGTGGTCGAACCAGGTTCGGCTGACGGTTCGCGGCTGTTTAACGTGATCGCCCACACCGATTCACCAAAGATGCCCCCCGATTCCGATAAGATACCGGCCGCACAGATCGAAGTGATTCGTAAGTGGATCGACGGGGGGCTACTCGAAACTTCGAGTTCCGTCGCGAAGCTGCCAAAAAAAT
>JBGSWC010000154.1:0-21478 GCA_041752635.1 Pirellulales bacterium
CTAATTTGCAGGATGCCCGTGCCGAATTGGCCTATGTGTAGATTAGTGCTATTGGTCCATGTTGAGCCGACACCGTCGACGGTGACGATCCCAGTCGAAACTGGCCCGTACCCGATGTAGCCATTATTATTGCTAACTTGACTGCCGCTATCGATTCGAAATTCCCCTGCGGCGGTGCGTCCCACAGAGAATGCGTCGTTTAACACAAGCGGATCGGCAACCGGATTACGTAATAAATTGGGCTCCACATTCGTTGCGCCAACATTATTCGGATCGATCGTATTTGCCCCGTATACCAGCGATGCATTGACGCAAACGGCACAAAGCAAAAACGCGGCGCGAAGCCCCATCCCGTGAAATTGTTGCACTGCTGAAGCCATTCGTTATCTCGTCTCGGTCGACTTGGTCTTGAGAACCTGATTCTAACCAGGATTTCGGGAGTTGCGCATCAATGAAGCTCCGGCAGCGGAAACTTCGGGAAACACTGTAATCGGGTCCGCCCCACCCCCGGCCCCTCCCCACGGGGGAGGGGAGCATAAAGTACGCTCCCTGCTCCCCGCTCCCTGCTACTCCGGCTTCTCCTTCGACTTAGCGTTCCAAGCTTCCCACATCGCGGCCAAGTGCTTGGCTTTCTCGGGAAGCTCGCCCGCCAGGTTGTTCATTTCGGTGGGGTCGGCTTCCATGTCGTACAGCTCCCACGACTTGCCGGCGCGGATTGCTTTGTAGTTGCCTTGGCGGATGGCGTTGGCTCCGCCGTAGCGCCAGTAGATTTCTTCGTGGCCCGCGCGCTGTTCGCCCTGGAAGATCGGTAGCAGCGAGAGACCCGCTGGTGGTTTCGTTTTGTTGCCGTTGATCGTTGCGGGATACTCGGCACCGGTGATGTCTCGCATCGTTGCGCTGATGTCGATGAGGTGACCGACTTGATTCGTCATGCCGCCCGGCTCGCGGCTTGGCTTAATGACTTTGGGCCAGTGGGCGATGAAAGGCGTGCGGGTGCCCCCTTCGTAGTCGGTGCTCTTGAACTTGCGATAGGGTGTGTTGCTGGCGTTGGCCCAGCCGACCGATACCGTGCGGTAGGCTTCGACCGGCCCGGGGGGAATGTTCGGCGTGGTGTTGGGTTGCTCGCTGCACGCCCCGTTGTCGGAGAGGAACATGATGAGCGTGTTGTCCCACTCGCCGAGATCTTTGATCTTCGCGAACAACCGACCGAGGTTTTGGTCGACGCGGTCGATCATGGCACAGTAAACCGCCATCTTCAGATCTTCGGCGTCCTGCTGTTCCACGGTCAATTCGTTCCAAGCTTTCGACGCCCGTGGCGTGAGTTGGTGGTTCTCGCCAATGATGCCCATCTGTTTCATCCGCTCGAAGCGTTGCTCGCGAATTACGTCCCAACCCACCTTGAACTTGCCACGATACTTGGCGATGTCTGCGGGCCAGGCGTGCAGCGGGTAGTGCGGAGCGGTGTACGGGAGATAGAGCAGAAAAGGTTTGTCTTCGCCTTTGTATTCTTCGAGACGATCGATGGCGTACGTCGTGAAGGCGTCTGTCGTGTAGAAGTTGGGGTCGGGGTTGGTGTAACCCATGATCACTTTGTCTTCGATGGCCCACCTGCGGACGGTGTTCTTGCCTTTGCGGCCCGGTGGGCCTTCCCCTTCACGGGCGACGATGCCGGGGTTAAAGAAGTTGCAACAGCCATCGGCGAGTCCGTAGTAGCGATCGAAGCCACGGGTGGTCGGCAGCGGACGTTGATGCCACTTGCCAGCGATGAGTGTGCGATAGCCAATCGGCCGGAGAACTTCGGCAAAGGTGGCCCCGTAAGCGAGGTCGTTGTCGCCCACGTAATACGCATAGTTGCCGGTGAGCAACTCGGCCCGCGTCGTGTGGCACTTGGCGGTGTTGTAGAACTGCGTGAATCGCATGCCACCCTTGGCGAGCGAGTCGATGTTCGGCGTGTCGACTTCGCCACCGTAGCAGCCAATGTCGGAGTAGCCCATGTCGTCGACCATGATGACAACGAAGTTCGGGCGGTCGATCGAGTCAGCCGCGTGGGTTGTTGCGACCAGAGTGACCGAAGTGCAACTGAGAACCGCGATCGCGCGGAGTACCGTCGTAAGTTGGTTGGGAAGTTGGAACATGTTCGAGCTCGGCAGTGCGTTGTTGCGATGACTTGTTTAGAAGCGATACCGATCAGCTATTGAGCCGACGGCGCTAGCCGTGGGTTTTGCGGTTAGCCGTCACCCGCGGCTAGCGCCGTCGGCTCAAGGCAGGTGATGCTTTGCTGAATCGAAATGCGTTTGACCAGCAAGCTATTCTACTCGACGGGAGCCGTGTTGCAGTGATTACCCTGCGAATCGAGAGCGAGCTTGATTTGCCCGGCGCAAACCACGATAATAAAGCTCCGAGAAAGTGACGCATTTTCTTACCTCACCAACTAATTCCCACCTCCGCTGCGCAAGGTTTCGGGCAAGCCCCGTTGCTGTGGCAGTTTTCGCTTTACACCTCGTGCGTCAGCAGCGACAATCGCATCGGGCTTCGGGGCATCTGTCATCTATGGAAAAGTATCTCCCACTCCACACATCGACGACGGTTACGTGCTTCGTGCTAGTCGTCTCGATGTTGTCGTTGCCACTCTCGCTTGCGGCCGATCCCGCGCCGACCGAAACCGACGCCGCCACGCTCGCTACGCAAGCGGCCGAAGTACTCAATGCGCACTGCGCCGCGTGCCACGGTGCCGACAAGCAAGAGAACGATCTGCGCTTCGACGCGCTGGAGACCATCGACCCGGTCGACTTGCAGGAGCTCTACGCCACCATGAAGCAGGCAGTACAGCTCGAGCAGATGCCGCCAGAGGAAGCCAAGCAGCCCCCCGAAGCTGAGCGTCAAGTCTTGTTGCAGTGGCTGGAGAGCCAATTAACCGGCGATGCAGCGAAGGCCTTGGCCGAGAAGCTGTTGCGATTCGAGTACGGCAACGTCGTCGATCACGACGACCTCTTCTCCGGCAAGTACGCCGACTTGCCCGGCTACACTCCCGACCGGCGTTGGGTGATCAGCGAGTACATCTTCAACGAGAAGATCAACCGCCTGCTCGACTACCATCCGACACGCACGATCTATGGCAAACAACACCAAGTCCATGGTGACAGCGGCATCCACTGGAGCCCGAAAACCGAGCACGGCGATAAGTTCCGCCGGACAATTACCAATCCGTTCTTGCTGCCCAAGGTGGTAGGTGTACGTTACTCGGGCCACGAACCGGTCACCGCCGGCCACCTGCTAACGATGATCGGCAACGCCCGGCGGATCGCCGGCTACATGTCGTCGGAAGCGACGATGAAGGCCCATTACCCGGCCATGTACGCGCTAATGAAAACCGAGTTGGAGCTTCGTGAGACCCTACGGTCGCGAGAGAATTTTCTGGCGACTTACGGCTATATGGACCGGTTGCTCAACGACATCTACGGCGACGAGCATGAGGCGCTTCTGCCCAAGCTTGTGCGCATTGATATCTCATTCCCGGGTATGCGAGAAAGGAAATTCCCCGGAGAGAAAACTTATCGTATAGGCCGCCCCGAATTCATAGGTAACCTGGACAGCCAAGATGTCGACGCGATTTTCCGCAGTATCGTGGTCTATAAGAAGACTCCATACGAAGTCACTGAAGATGAGACGAAAGTGACAAAGGATGACGCTGGCTCCGACTGGGCACCTTACTTAGACGACCAACGCGCAGACTATGAAAAGATCATCTCACAGGCAGAACGCGACTGGTTCATGCATGGCGTCTCCGACTATCGCATTCAGAACCGTATCGAGATGATGAAGATATTCTGGGATCACTGGGACATGGATCTGGTTTACCGCGAAGCCAAGAAACGTGGCCCCGCACCAGCGTACACACCGTTAAATGATTCTGAGATGCAAGCGATTGCTGCGACGATCAAGCAGCACCGCAAGCAGGGTGATACCTACTCACAGATCGTCGAAAAGTGCATGGCCGACTGGGAGGCATCGTTCGAGGCCGAGCGTGAAGTCGTGGCAGGCTCCGGCGACAAGGCGCTGGGCGACTTGGTTGCCGAGCTGTATCGAAAGATTTACGAGCGCCATCCTACGGACGAAGAGATTGCGAGAAATGTCGCTTTGATGGAGTCCTACTTGAGCGAGCTTGAGATGCAGCCGGCCATCGCGAAGCTCGTTGAGTCGCTCGTGCTGAATACTGAGTTTGTGTACCGCGCAGAATTCGGCTCCGGCGAGGCGGACGAGCACGGTCGACGCATGATGTCGCCCCGCGATGCGAGTTACGCTTTGGCCTACGCGCTAACGGACTCGGCCCCGGACGAACAGCTTGTGAAAGCGGTTGCGGAGGGCCGACTAAGCACGCGCAAAGATTACGAGCGCGAAGTCCGGCGGATGCTCGCCCGCCGCGACGTTTGGACGATCATTGACGAGAGCGTTCAGGCCGCCAACCTCAACGCCAGCATCACCAACCAGCCGATTCGCAAGCTGCGTTTCTTTCGCGACTTCTTCGGCTACGCGAAGGCGATGGAGGTCTTCAAGGACGACAGTCGTTTCGGGGCCGGGCCACACGAGCAAACCGTCAGCCGGCTCATCGACGAGGCCGACCTGTTGGTCGAATACATCCTTGCCCAGGACAAGAATGTCTTTGAAGAGCTTTTGACCACCGACAAGTTCTATGTCTTTCACAACGGCGACAACGAAGACATGCAGGCGGCATCCGATGAACTGAGGAGTATCTACGACTACTGTAAGGATAGGAACTGGCAAGAGTGGCAGCCGGAAGACATCGCCCCACACGTGGCTTTTTTGAAATCCCATTGGGAGTTTCAACGAGAAAGTGATGACGATCTTAAGGGAATCCACCGAAAACTCGAGAAGCTGATGGCCGGGCTAGAACTGCACTTCAGTGAAGGCCAATCTGGTGCCTTGCCCTACATGAAGAACAGCATGGGTTTCTGGCATGGTGGGCCCGTCCTCAGTCGGACCGGTCAACAGATGCGTGGCGAGCAAGTGACGACCTATTGGAATATCGACTGGCGGACATACGATTACCCGACGCAACAGCCGGCCAAGATTCCGAATCGCATGGGCATGCTCACCCACCCCGCGTGGCTGATTGCCCATGCTCAAAACCTCGAGACTGACCCAATCCATCGCGGCAAGTGGGTGCGTGAGAAGTTGCTGGCCGGCACGATTCCCGACGTGCCGATCACTGTCGACGCAGTAATTCCTGAGGACCACACCAAGACAATGCGTCAGCGAATGGAGAACCGCACCGGCGACGCTTACTGCTGGCGGTGCCACCAGAAGATGGACCCACTCGGTTTCCCGTTCGAAAACTACGACGACTTTGGCCGGTTTCGTATTAACGAAAGCCTGGAGCATCCCGATAACCTGATAAAGCAGCCGAAGCGGGGTGAATCCAACGAATTCGGTGCCAGCCTGCCAACTTACAAGACGCTGCCGGTCGATTCGCGCGGCGTGCTGCAAGGGACCGGCGACACAACGCTCGACGGAAATGTTGAAGATGCGTTCGACCTGATCGATCGGCTGGCCAAATCCGACAAGGTCCGCCAATCGATTATCCGCCACGCCTTCCGCTACTTCATGGGCCGCAACGAAACGCTGAACGATTCGAAAACTCTGATCGACGCCGAGCAGACCTACCTCGAAAGCAATGGCAGCTTCGACGAAGTGATCGTTTCGCTGCTGACCTCCGACTCATTCATTTATCGCAAACCCTCGACTGAGGAATAATCCAACATGGCATTTCCCAACATGGCATTTCACAGACGCGAATTTATCAAGACAACCGCCCTGGGTACCGCGAGTCTCGCGATGACGCCCTCGTTCAGTCACCTGAGCGCGGCACCCGCCGAAGCCGCCGCACTGAGCGTGGGTGGCTTGCCACATCGCTTTGTTTTTGTCCGCAAGTCGAATGGCAACTTGCCGAGCCAGTTCAGCTTTCCCTCGTTCTCCAGCGAGCAGGCGGAGTTGGACAGAAACAAACAGGCGTTCGAGGTCGATCTCGCCAAGCACGAACTGCCCGACTGGCTCAAGGCGCTCGACACCCACAAAGAGAATATGACGATCCTGCACGGCATCTCGATGTCGGTCAGCGGCGGCGGTCACTACTCCTACTCAGGCTGTATGGGTGCGTACAAGGCCGGGCGCGACATCTTGAGCAACATCAAGTGGGCCACCGTTGATTTCGAGCTGGCCAAATTGTTCCCTTCGCCGTTCGGTCACGTGGAGATGTCGCTCGCCACCCCCCACGGGCGAGAAATCAGGACCGGCATCGTGTCGGGGTACTCGGCCCCTGGGCCACAGCAACGCAACTACTGCTACGCCGACCCGATGACCGCCTACAACGAGTTGTTCAAGTCGGTGACCGATCAGGGAGCCGTGGCATCCGACAACACGCTGCTCGACTACCTTTACGAAGAAGAGGCCCACCGACTGAAGGGACTCGATGGCGAAGAGCGACTGAAAATCGACAACCAAATCAAGGCGCTCGAAGCGATCCGCCAGCGCAACGAAAAGGTCGCTGCCCTGGGCGATGTGATCAAAAAACACCTGCCCACAATCGACCCGATCCACGCCGACGGTGGTGCCGACGCGACATTGCCACAGAAGCAGGCGGCCTTTACCGATGTGATCGTCGCCGCGCTTGCATCGGGCCTCACCAACGTCGTGACTTACACCATCGACGACCTGGGGACGAACATCACTTCGTTGCCCGAGAACGAAGAGAAAACGAACATCCACGCAGTCGGGCACGGCCAAGGTGGCCGCTCGGCGGAGATGCGCAACATCATCAAGACCCACCACATGAAGCAGGTCGAAACGCTCGTCACCCGCCTCAAGGCGATCCCCGAAGGCGCCGGCACAATGTTCGACAACACGACCATTATCTACATGCCCGAAACGGGGGCCGGTCACCACGGCCCCGACACCGAGGCACCCATGGTCATCATGTCGGGCACGGGCGCAAAGCTCGATCTCGCCGGCCGCTACATCCGCCTCCCCTTCCACGGCGAAAAGGGCCACAGGACCCTGAGCAACTGGTACACAACCCTGCTCAACGCCTACGGCAACCCCATCGAACACTACGGCGACCTCGATCTGACGATGCTGCGAAAGAAGCTGCCTCAGGAAGGGGCGATCAAACAGTTTCTAACGTAGCACGGCCCCTCCCGGGTCGTGCGCGTAAGGCTGACGACACGAAGGGGACGCGAAGGGAGACGTCCACAGCTTTTGGTGAGCGAGCGACGTCGATTGTTTGCTCAAAATAACTTTTGGGTTGAATGATTTGCTGGGGAAGATGGCTGTCCCCGACTTCGTGGCCAGTGGTGACGATCGACGAGTCGACCGGTGGAATGTTCATGGCCCTCGGGGACGTCAATGGTGATGGCCGGCTCGATTTGGTAAAGGCGACCGACGACCTCGTCATCTTGCTGCGGACCAACGACCAAGGCCGGCCAACGTACCGCCGGGTCGAAGTCGACCAACCAACCCAACCCGCGAGTGTGACCATCAAGGCGCAGTCGAAGGGAGTCGCGCTGCTGGAACTGAACGACGACCCAACCTACCCCGAGATCGTCGTCGTGCCCGAACACGAAGCCCAACTCTGGTACGTGACTCTCGTGGGTAAAGGCGACTCCGCCGTGGACTGGCAGACAACACTCATGGACCTCCCCCACCCCGAGTCGCGCAAAAAGATGGACAACGCCTTCCCCGTCGACCTCGACGGCGACGGCGATGTGGACATCGCGACGACCGAAGAGAATGGAGGCTGGGGGGTGATTTGGTTTGAGAATCCTGGGTGATGCTGAAGTGGTCTACTCCCTTAAACTTGATCCATCGGTTATTGAGGTTTAGCCGGTGGCGGTTGGTGATTTTGCGAGAAGGTTCTGGTTGGGCGGATGCGGTGTTGAGTTTGATGGGGATGGGGGAGCGTGGTGAAGGCAGAGAGTGGGGGGTGGGGAGATTCGGTTTGAAGGTTTTTGGGACGCTATCTAAGGACCTCGCCCTCAGAATCTGCGCTAATTCACAAGTCCCTCTCCATGTTTTTGCTTAATCCGTCTCTAACGACTAGACTGTAGCCAACATGCGGGGCCAATTCTCGCCCCGTGCAGCCTGTGAAACCCTGTCCAGCCAAGATATCATGCCGCAGTCATCCCGACGAAAAACTGATTTGAATCGCTGGCCTGTTGGAGGCCTTAAGACTTATTCACGTCGGCTCCGGCTCGAGCCGCTGGAGCAGCGCCGGTTGCTCGCAACGTTCACTGTCACGAATCTAGACGATGCGGGAAGTGGCAGTCTTCGAGATGCGATTGTCCAAGCCAATAGTGAACCTGGGGCAGACGAGATCGTTTTTGAGGGTAACGCTACATCGGGCTCGATCCTACTTTCGACCGGTGAGTTGGAGATCACCGATACGCTTACGATTACCGGATCGGGACCGGAATTGCTAACGATTGATGCTCAGGACTCTTCTCGCATTTTCAACTTCACTGCGTCGACAGGCAACTTCTCAATTGCTGGGCTGGCAATCACAAGAGGTCGGTCGACAGACGATGCAGAGTTCATCGGAGGTGGTGGTGGAATTCGGTTTGTTTCAGATGGTGACATTGTAATCACAAATAGTACGATTACGAACAACGCCGTCTGGGGCAATTTCGCCGATGGCGGTGGAGTATTCTCGCCACATGGCAATGTGACGTTGGTCGATAGTTCCGTGTGTAATAACACAGTGTTCTATGACAATGGAGGAGGACTCGCCACAGTCAGTGGCAGAGTTACTGTGACTCGAAGCCTCGTTTGCGACAACGAAGCTGGAGTTGCGGTTGGTAGTTTTTTTTCCGCCGGTGGAGGTATCTACACAGTTTCAGGAGATATAGCACTGACCGATAGCAAAGTAAGCAACAATGTCGCCCGGGATGAGTACGATAGGGGCTCCGGTGGGGGAATCTACACAGGTTCGGGTAATATCTTATTGCGGGACAGTACGATAAGTGACAATATCGCTGGTGAGGTCTTCGACTCAAACGGTGGTGGTATCCACTCAGGCTCGGGCAACGTCACATTGATCTCGTGTACTGTTGCTGGCAATAAAACAGGTGATGAGGGCGGAGGGATCTATTCCATTTGGGGAAGTGTAGCGATTTTTGATAGCACAATTAGCGATAATCGCAGTGATCACGACGGTGGCGGAATTCATACCACATTCGGAGATGTGTCGATCACGCGCAGCACCATTAGGGGCAACGTGTCACTTGACGAAGGCGGAGGCATATTTGTCGGCGGAAACGTTACCATTTACGACAGCACCATAAGTGCCAACGCAAGTGTTGATGAGGGGGGGGGGATACGTTCGGATATTGGCAATGTCTCTATAGAAAACAGCACGATCAGTAGAAATAACAGTGGAGATCACGGTGATGCAATTTACTCTCTATCCGGCAACGTGACGATCTCAAATAGCACGATTACTGAAAATGATACCGGAACTTTTAGGACAACGAGTGTCTACATTCGTAGTTATCCCGCAGGCGGAGTGTTTACTGTTACTAACTCGATAATCGCTGGTAATTCAACTCACACTTCCGACCAACAATTGTGGCTCGATTCTCAATTAGCCGCCGTTTCAATTGATCATAGCCTCATAGGTAATACCGCGGGCACCCAGATCGATGAGCGCACAGGCGTTGGAAACTTACTGAATGTAAACCCGGTACTCGGTCCGCTTGCTGATAACGGTGGCCCTACACAAACACATGCTTTATTACTGGGTAGTCCAGCGTACGATGCTGGAAACGGTGTAATTTCTCAGGAATTCGATCAACGTGGTGAAGGTTATCTGCGAACGTTCGGCAATTCAGTCGACATGGGTGCCTACGAGGTGCAGTTTGTGCTTCCATCGCCGTTTTTTGTTACCACATTAGAAGATAGTCTCAATTATCCCGACAACGAGGTGAGCCTTCGCGAGGCGATTATTGCCGCCAACCTTGTTGCAGGCGCGAATACGATCGATTTTGACCCGCAACTTTTTGTCACGCCCGAGGTCATTGCGCTCACTGAAGGCGAATTAGAAATTACGGACACATTGACGATTAATGGTCCGGGCAAGGACTTGCTCACCGTCGATGCGCAGCAACAATCTCGGGTGTTTCATTTTTCCAATGCTTCGGGTGACCTATCGTTCTCTGGACTCACGATAACGGGAGGCAATGCGTTAGAGGACGGTGGCGGCATACGGTTTGGTTCGGATGGCATCTTAACTCTGTCCGAAAGTTCAGTAACGGCAAACGTCAGTCGAGAGGAAGGCGGAGGGATAGCTAGCTTGGCTGGAGCGGTTCGGTTGATGAATGTTACTGTTCTCGACAACAGAACGCTGTTGTCTTCTTCAAATGGTGGCGGGCTCTTCACTTCCAGCGGTGATGTCAACCTCACCAACACGGTCGTTAGCTTAAACAAGAGCGGCGACAACGGTGGGGGCATCTCCACTTCTAGCGGTGATGTGTTCTTGACCAACAGCAATATCACTAGCAACAATGCCGGTGACCACGGTGGTGGCATTTTCACGAATTCGGGAAACGTCCACCTCATTGCAAGCCATATTGTCAGCAACGATAGTCGCGATCGCGGGGGGGCGATTGCCACCTTCGATGGAAATGTGACAATTGATGATAGCACGGTGGATCGAAACAGCTCAGCATTGACGGGGGGAGGAATCTATGCTTCGAGCGGAGTGGTCACGGTTAACAGAAGCTCCATAACCAACAACTCAACTAGAGGTACATCGCTTTCAAACGGTGGTGGAATTTACACGAGGGAGGGTGCTTTATTCCTTGATCGAAGCACTGTTAGTGGTAACTATGCTGATTCTGTGGGAGGGGGGGTTTATTCGTCGAACGGTGTCGTCACAATTACCGAAAGCACAATTAGTGACAATACCGCGAGAAATCGCGGGAGTGGGATTTATATCGAATTCGTCACTGATACGCAGCCAACAATCGCAACCTCGATTGTCGCTAGCAACATCAGCCTCTCATCCGTTGGCGATATTCGTGCGCCCAGTTCTGGTTCGGGTTTAAACATCAATTACTCGATTGTAGGGAACACAAACTATTCGACGATTACTACGCAAACTGGCGTTGGCAATCTGCTGAATGTCGACCCATTGCTGGCACCTCTCGGCGATTATGGTGGTGCGACACAGACACACGCTCTCTTGTTTGGCAGTCCTGCAATCGACGCGGGCGATCCGCTATCAGCATTCGACCCAATGGAGTTTGATCAGCGAGGCGAATTTCCTTTTGTGCGAGTTGTTGGTGGTCGCATGGATATTGGGGCATTCGAAGTGAAACCCCAGATCGTGAATAGCTCAGCAGACTTCGATGACGGAGATTTTTACAATTCAACTACAACTCTACGAGAAGCGATCAACCGAGCCAACTCGCTAGAACATGTTGACGGAATACTATTCGATGCTGCACTTAGCGGTGAAACGATTTTTCTTGATGGCAACGAACTTACCATTAGCAACACATTGACAATCGATGCTTCCGCGTTGAGTGATCGAATTACGATAGATGCTCAGGGATCGTCGCGAGTGATTGACTTCTCCGATCGTAGTGGCGATCTCACGCTCAAGGGCATTAGCCTAATCGGAGGGCTAACGCCTAATTCTGGGGCTGGCATTCGCTTCAATTCCAATGGCGTCTTGAAAATCGACAACGGATTTATTTCTGGCAATGCGGCCGGGGAATTGGGAGGCGGAATTTTCTCTGCTACCGGCAGTGTTGAACTCACGCTCAGCGAAATCACTGACAATAGCTCCCTATTCGATGGCGGAGGCATAGCAACATTTTCGGGTAATGTTGCGCTCACTGACTCAGCAGTGAGAGGCAATTCGTCCATGGAGGACGGTGGCGGCATTCGCACCTTTGGAGGCGATGTTTCGCTAAATCGCAGTGCGGTTGCAAGTAACAGCAGCGTTCAAGATGGCGGAGGCATATTCACTTTGCTGGGGAATGTGAATCTTGCTAACAGCACCATTGATGGCAACAACACTGGTCGCGATGGTGGTGGCGTGGCTTCTCTGCTTGGCCAGGTAACGCTCCTTAGTAGTACTGTTATCGGCAATACAAGCGACGGCAATGGCGGAGGCTTATACATGTACCAAGGCTCCATCGATGTCATGAATAGCACGATCAGCGGGAATAGCAGCCAGAAGGAGGGCGGGGGCATTTACAGTTTTGGAGCCAGTTTGACTGCAGCTAACAGTACAGTTCACAATAACGCGACATCGGAGCGAGGGGGAGGGCTTTTCGTCGAAGACTCCAGTAGCAATCCAGCAGTAACAATTTCGAATACGATTATTGCAGGTAACTTGGCTTTACAGTCCGGTTCCGACTTGTTTGTCGATCCGGACAGCTTGCTGACGGTAAACTACAGTTTGCTGGGTGTTGCAGATGGATTGCCTGCCATTACAGGCAACACGGGCAACCATCTGGGTGCCG
The DNA here is from genome assembly GCA_041752635.1 of Pirellulales bacterium. Taxonomy (GTDB): domain Bacteria; phylum Planctomycetota; class Planctomycetia; order Pirellulales; family Lacipirellulaceae; genus JBGSWC01. The sequence continues at coordinate 12,543 of JBGSWC010000154.1, forward strand.
AGGGGAATCCGCTTGATCCCCTGCTTGCACCTTTAGCCGACAACGGTGGCTCCGTACAAACGCATGCTTTGCTCCCGGGCAGCCCGGCGATTGACGCCGGCAACCATGCGCTCACTTTGAAGGACACTTATGATCTCGATGGCGATGGCAATAAGACCGAACCGATCCCCTTCGATCAACGCGGGCACAGCTTTGCCCGAATATTTGATGCCGCCGGCGAAGGGAATCTGCTAGCTGTCGACATTGGTGCTTACGAAGTGCAAGGCGTCTTGCCCGAATTACCGGGCGACTACAATCGCGATGGGATGGTCGATGCGGCCGACTATACGGTCTGGCGAGACGTTCTAGGTGCGACAGTTCCCTACTTCTCCCTCGCCGACGGCGATGGCAATGGCGTTATCAGCGGGGTCGACTACCAAGTTTGGCGCTCGCATTTCGGTGAATCGTTGGCGGAAGCAGCTTTCGCGCAACTGTCACCCCGACAACCGGAATCCGCCTCGGATTCTGCTGAATCGACGTACCCGGCGCTTGTTCGTCGGATGCCGCTCGCCGAACTTCCTCGCCCGCTAGCTACTGCAAGCGCATCGGTCCTTCGGGCGCGACGTGGTGAGATTGGTCGCTACGCGTCTGTGAGCGACAATTTGGCCGAGTTGTTGTTGCTGTATGCCTATAGTCGACTCGACGATGAGGGAAGCATCTATGCTTCCCTAGACGCCGCCTTCGCCGAGCATGAGGAAGCCGAGCGAACAGGCGATGATAATGTCTTCGAGTTCACACAGTTTGGCGAGTTATGAGCGATGCAATTTTGGAACCGCTGCGGAGGGTTCATACCAAGAGTTTCCGAAGTCTCTACGACCAACTTGGTGTCGGCAAGCCGCGGACGTAAACGCCCACGCATTTTCCAAAGCCCCACTGGCCAAAAATCGTTGTAGCAATCCCCCACAAACCTGCTAAAACAACAGCAGTCGAAAGGACTTGCTGTGTGAACTGGTCACGCGGCTTGACCCACCCTCGGCCCCTCCCTGGGAGGGGAAAGAAACGTAATGGATTTTGCACGTTGGATGAGATTTTGGCACCGCGACTTTATTCGCGGGCGACGTACACGGGCGGGGACGCCCATGCTACGAAGGGTTTTGATCGTTTTGAACCTTTTGGTCGTTCAAAACTCACGTACGAAATTCGCCCGCGATGTGCGAAATCGACTGGAAAACAAGGTGTTTTTGTGATTTCGGCGAGAGACAAAATCCGGGGTTTTGTCCCCTCCAATCGTGTTTGCCATTTCGTGGTCAAAACGGTCATAACTCGGGGGGCTTTGTCGCTGCGGCCCCCCGGTCATTGACCGCGGGCAAAAGAGGGTTTGCTAGCGGCAGCGGCAACTGACCTTGTCCCCAGCGGGCCGGTCGGCGACAGTTCCGCACCCCGGCGCGAACGCTCCCGCGATCGCCCGGTCACGCCCCTTGCCCCAAGAACCCACCACAATTCTCCGGCACGCACTGCACGGCAAGGATGTCGTGTCGCGCGAGTTGGCCCGCCTTTGGCGGGTGAGGCCCGACCCGACACCTGCGGATCCATGGAGGGAACCGATGGTTCGCTGCTTAGCGGCTGCGCTCGCTGTTTGTTTTGTAGTTGGTTTAGCCCACGCCCAAACGGTTTTACTCGATTTTGGTTCGCCCCATTGCGGACCTTGTCAACAGCTCGCGCCGACGATCGATCGGCTCGCGCAAGATGGTTACCCGGTTCGGAAGGTCGACGTCACTCAAGATCGTGAGCTTGCAGCAAAGTATCGCGTCAACCAGGTTCCTTGCCTGGTGATGCTCGTCGATGGTCGTGAAGTGGATCGCATGATCGGCGGCGGCGATTACGATGTACTACGCAATTTGATCGAACGTCACACGGCTAAGCCGATGGTGACCCAGGCGTCGGCTCAAATGCCCCGTCCGTCGCTCTCGGGAGCAAGCTGGGACAGCGAAGCGCCGCTTGCGGCTAAGCCGGCAAGCGGGCTAGCGCCACCAAGTGGCCCGGCCCCAATGGCTCATATCGACCCGGCTGGTTTTGAGGCGAAGTTGCTGTCGTCGAGTGTGAGGCTCAAGGTCGAAGATGCCGAGGGCTTTGGTTATGGTACCGGGACGATTGTCGACACAATGGAAGACTCGGCTTTGGTGGCCACCTGTGGTCACTTGTTTCGTAGCTCGCAGGGGAAGGGTCGCATCACTGTGGAAGTGTTCGCTCACACGCCTCAAGGACTGGTAGTGGTCGAACAACTGGCCGGTGAACTGATTAGTTTCGATGACCAGCGCGACGTTGGTTTGGTGGGCATCCGTCCAACGAGGCCGGTGGCAGTGAGCCGCGTCGCACCGCGTCCGGCGCTGCGTGAGAACGACCGGGTGTGGAGCGTGGGTTGCAGCCGGGGCGACAATCCGACAATCGATCGAACGCGAGTGACCAGCGTGCAACACAACCACGTAAACGCAGCCAATCGGCCTGTTGAAGGACGCAGCGGCGGTGGATTGTTCGACGAACAGGGACAACTCGTTGGCATCTGTACTGGTGCGTATCAAGAAACCGACGAAGGGCTCTACGCCGATCTCGCCTCGCTCCATGCCGAACTCGATCGCAACAAGCTGTCGTTTGTATACAACCGCCCAGCGGCACAAGTCGCGGTCGCTCACCCATCGGCCCCGACACCTGGGTCGACGCGGATTGAACAACCACCGGCATCGCGACTCGCCCCGATTCCCGACAATCGAAACTTAGCAGCATCGGCAGCGGCAACCAGCAACGGGTGGCCGGCGTCGGCACCCCGTGTGCAGCCGGTCTCGCACGAGCGAGTTTCGCTTTCACCAGCCGAGCAAGCGGCATTTGAAGAGATTGTGTCGCGTGCGGCCGACAACGAAGTGGTGGTGATCGTGAGGCCAAAGCAACCGGGAGGGCGTAGCGAAGTGCTGACCCTCGAAAGTGTGTCGCCCCAGTTTGTCGAACAGCTCCGCCAGCTTCGCGAGCCGGCCAACGGTAGCCGCATCGCCGGCCGGCCCTAGGGCTGACCAATGGCCCAACCGATACGCTCGGCAGATTCGGCAATGTGCGGTTGGTCTGCGAACCTCCGACAAGGCTCCGGTTACCTTTGCGTAACCTACGCTTGGTTCAATGGGGCGTGGATGTTCCATCGCACGTGAATTGAACTGCTGCGATATCGGGGGTTCTGGTGATTGTATTCATAACGACTGTGGCCACACTCAACTTGATTGTCGGCTATGTGATCGGCGTGTACATCGGTTGGCTGCCTGCGTTGCTAGCGAGCAATCGATCGGTCACAAAGGATTCGACGATACCGGTCGCCGTGCTCGCTGCCGACGCGAAACCAACACGTTATTCGACGCCCGCGGCTGCTGTTCGCGTTCGCGAACCCAAAGCGGTCGACGAAGCGGCGGCCAGCGAACCGGCTGTTGAACCGACTGTTGAACCGACGCTGGCGACAGAACAACGAACAAGCGCACGCAGAGACATCAAACAGGGACTCTCGACGTTTCGCCAGCGGCTCGCACAGATACGCGATCAGATTGACGCGGCGGCGGGCGACGGAAAGCGACTCGATGAGTGTGCCGATGAGATGCGCACCGAGAATGCCAACTACGTCGATCAGTCGCAAGCCACTATCGAGACACTCGGCAACAGTCGCGAAGACAACGCGCTGCGAAGCGCGGTCGCGGATCAACATGCGGGCATCGCTTTGGCCACATCGCAGCTCGATGAAATTGCCGATGCCGATTCGGCCGACGACAAGTTGGCGATTCTGCAGCGGTCGAGCAACCAGCTCGACGAATCGACAGCGGCACTTTCCGAAAAGCTCGCAGCCGAATTCAATGACACCGCCGTGTCCGCACCGACTGCCAATCCGTTGGGTGGCCTCAAAAAGATCGACGACTTACAAGAGCTCATCAACCGACACTTCGGTACAATCGACGACGAGTCGCAACCGTTACCGGTGGCGTGGGTACGCATCGATCAAGACGACACCGCCGGCTATCCGCCGAGCGAGCGACTGCTCGATGGCGTTGCCAAGTTGCTGGAGTCGTGTTTGGGCGAGGGCCAGGCGGCCGCGATTGCCGAGAATGGTCATCTGCTGGTGACGCTTCCTGGCGACGCTGTTGCCGACGCCGCCGATCGGCTCGAAGTACTGCGGCAGAAGGTGGCGGCAACGCAGTTCGCGCACAAGGGACAGCAATACAGCGCGTCGGTCACCTGTGCGGTGACCGACAGCGCGGCCTTCGGCGACCGCGATTCGCTGTTCGCCGGCCTCGAAGCGACCATGAACGAAGCCGAGCGATTTGGCACGAATCGCACTTTCCACCACGACGGACACTTGGTTGCGCCGGTGATTCCGGCGACTGTGAGTGTCGAACGGGTGACGCTCGAAATCTAACTTGTCATCTCATCTTTTCGATGAGTCAGGCTTGTCGGAGTGTTGGAGGGGCTTTTTCCCACCCCACCAACCGAGGGCTTGATCGGCTGCTTCGCTCGATTTCTCTTTGAGTTTCGCGAGCCAGCGACGAGCCCAAGTGAACTCAATCGCCAATACCGTCAGCCCGACGACGATCGTCGCGATGCCGGGTCCGGGCAGCACCAGCAACGCCACTCCCAGTAGCGAGAGCGATCCGCCGATTACGAAGACCGCCACACGTCGGGCGCGTCGGTAGGTGGCGCTGGTTGGCGTCTTCGTTACCATAGTGTCAATTGAATGTTGAATAACGGGCACGGTTGCAATCATCTACGCAAGCGGGCCGCGAGGCAACTCGATCGCACAACGGATGAAGAAACGACATGAATGATTCGACTCTCACCGGCCGCGTCGCCTGGGTCACCGGTAGTACGCGAGGATTGGGCAAAGAGATCGCGCTCGAACTGGGTCGTCGCGGCGCGGCTGTGGCGATGAACTTCGCCAATAATAGCGACGCAGCCGCCCGGGCGTTTGCCGACTTACAAGCCGTGCAACCGAAGAGTTGTCTGGTGCAAGGCGATGTCACCGACGCCGCCGAAATCGCCCGCATGCACAGCGAGATCGCCAGCCAAATCGGCCCGGTCGACATTTTGGTACCCAACGCGACGTGTGAACAACCTCAGTTGTCATTTGAAGAGTACGACTGGGAGTTCTTTCAATCGATGCTCGATTTCTTCGTGAAAAGCCCCGCCTTGCTCACGAAGGCTGTGTTACCACACATGAAACAGCAGCGTTGGGGGCGCATCGTTCACATCACCAGCGAGGTGTTCGCTCTGGGCATGGCGCGGTTCAGCGCTTACGTGGCAGCCAAGGGAGGCCAAATCGGTTTTGCCCGCAGCACCGCCCGCGAGTTCGCGCCTTTCGGCATCACTGTCAACTGCGTCGCTCCCGGTTGGATTCCTGTCGAACGCCACGCCGACGATCCGCAGGAAGCGAAAGATGGCTATTTGGCTGGCGTGCCAGCAGGCTACTTCGGCACCCCCGCCGACGTGGCGGCCGCCGTATGCTTCTTCGCAAGCGACAAAGCGAGCTTCATCACGGGCCAGTCGATTGCCGTGAACGGTGGCAACACGCTTCCGTAATCGGCGGCACGATTCTCCGAATCGTAGATTCATGGCCTATTTGCTACGACAATGGAACTGCGCTTTGACTTTAGCAAGCCAGTTTCCGACAATTCGCGAACAACCACCTCCTTTGCCCCCGAGCAAATCTGATGTCGAAACTCATTGCTGCGTCGATGCTAGCCCTCATGCTGGAGCTTCTGTTGTCGATCCATTCGGCCGTGGCCGACGATTGGCCCCAATGGCGTGGGCCAAAAGGAGACGGCAACTACAACGAACCTGGGCTGTTCGCGCAATTGCCCGACGGCGGATTGCCCCAAGTTTGGCGGGCCGATTGCGGGTACGGGTATGCGGGACCGGTCGTTGCGGCTGGCAGAGTTTTTCTGTTCGAATATGTGAAGACCAGTGGCGAAATCACCAATCTTCCCAGTCGTCGCGACGAGCTCGAAGGCCAAGAGCGACTGCGGTGTTTCGACGTAAAGACGGGCAACGAAATTTGGTCGAGCGAATACGACCGCAGCTACAGCGTTTCGTACCCGGGCGGACCGCGAGCGACGCCGACGGTTGCGGGTGACTATGTTGTCACACTTGGTGTCGAGGGCGACTTGATGTGCCATCGTGCGAGCGATGGCCAGCGACTTTGGCACGTCAACTTCCGCGACAAGTATGGTGTCGAGACGCCCATCTGGGGTCACTCGGCTTCGCCGCTGGTGATGGGCGATCGGGTGGTGGCAACTGTCGGCGGCAAGGACGCACTGGCCGTGGCCTTTGATCTCAAGACAGGGGCCGAGCAGTGGACCGCACTCAACGCCGACGAGCCGGGGTACTGTGGACCGACAACGCTCGATTATCGTGGCGAAAAGTCGTTGCTGATTTTCTATCCGCTGGGAGTCGCGGCGCTCACACCAACAACAGGCGCGGTCGAGTGGACCGCCGAAATCCGTCCAAAATTTGGCATGTCGATTGCGACTCCTGTGCAAAGCGAAAACCGCTTGTTCGTCTCGGGTTACGGCGAATCGATGATGATGACATTGGGCGAAAGTCCTCAACAAAATTCCATCGACTGGCGAGGCAAACCGAACACGTCGGTCTATGCCTCGAACGCGACTCCCTATTTCGGCGCGGCTGAAAACGCAATATTTGGCTGCGATATTGAGACGAGCGAGTTGATGGGGGTCGACTCCAACACGGGTGAACGATTGTGGGAAACAAAAGCGGCAACGCTGGCCGATCCCGACGCACGACGCCCCCGACATGGCACTGCGTTCATCGTGCGTCACACAGCGAGCGGTAAGTATTTGTTGTTCAACGAGAGTGGCGAGCTGATCGCCGCCAACATGTCGCGCGACGGCTACGACGAATTGTGGCGAGACAAACTAGTCGAACCAACCAGCGATGCCTTTGGCCGCCCAGTGGTGTGGGTTCACCCGGCATTCGCCGAGGGGTGTGTGTTTGCGAGAAACGACAAAGAGATTGTTTGCAACCGAATTGAGGAGTGATCACGAGTTGGCCGAGTGACCTGGCGGAACTGCGACTAGTGCCTTGTTCCGGCCTCGGTCTCTGTCGCTTCCTGGCGGGCGAGGCCGGCTGCGCCGATGAAACCGGCATCGCCGCTGAGTTGAGCGAAGTCGACGGCGATTTTTCCTCGTAGCGAGGCGAGAACGCGCGCGTTGAGGTGGTCGCGAATCGCTTGCATGAATTGCTCGCCGAGCGAGTGTCCCGCGCCGCCGAAGGTCATCGCACCACCAATGACAATCGCCTCGGGGTCGATGGTATGAACGAGAGTGACGAGGGCAATCGCCAACAGGCGGGCAGTTTCCATGACGACGCTCATGGCGACTTCATCGCCATTTTCGGCGGCGATCGCGATCGCCAGCGGCGTCAATTCTTCGTCGTTGGCAAGATGCTGAGCTAGCGAGCTCGTTTTACCGCCGTCGGCAATCGCCTGTTTCGCACGGCTCACGACACCGTAACTGCCACAGTAGGCTTCGATGGCTCCCTTCACGCCGGCGGTGCTCGACGGGGCGTCGTCGTCGGGCACCAGCACGTTGTGGCCAACTTCGCCGCCGCAACTGTGTGCGCCGGCGATCAAGCGATCGTGAACGATGATGCCGCCGCCGACGCCGGTCCCGAGCGTGATCATAATCATGCTGTGATACTGTTGCCCCGCACCCGCCCAGAACTCGCCAAAGGCGGCTGCGTTGGCGTCGTTTGCGAACGTGACGTCTTTACCCGTCGCCTCGGCAAAGACGTCACGGATCGGCGTGTTGTGCCAACTCGGCAAATTGCCAGGAATCAGCAACATGCCAGCCGGCACATCCATCGGTCCGGGCGTCGCGAGCCCGAGGCGGACGATGGAATCGGTCGAGATGCCGCTGTCGCTAGCGAGTGCGAGCAGCGCATGATTCACGCGCTCGGCGGCGCGCTGAGGGCCTTCGTGCTGCTGAGTGGCAATTTTTGTCGCCGCGACGACCGCTCCCGTGTCGTCGACGAGACCAATCTTGATGTTGGTGCCACCAATGTCGATTCCGCCGTATAGCTTGGAGGACGAAGGCGAAGATTCGCGAAGGGCAGGCATAGCAGTGACGGTTTGAAGAGTGAAAAAGTGAATGTCGGCCCCGTGAGTGTGCCCGCCGGGCTGCGGGCGGGAACGCCAATATAAATGGCCGCTGTCGCCGTCGCAATTCGCCAAATATCAGCTTCGCTACACAAATCGCGTGGGGAAGTGGTTGTCTATACGTCCGTCCACCTGCTACGATGACGACGGTCGCGGGTTGCCGCGCCGTTGAGCCTCTTCCTCGATTCGGAGAAAGTGTCATGTTGGTTCGAATTGTCGCATCTGCTGTGCTGACACTGGCTAGCGTTGTTTTGACCCAAACGTATGCCCAAGAAGTGGCCGAGTTTGTCCCGCCGACCCCGGGCGAACAACATCAAAAGTTGACTGCCGATGTGGGGGTTTGGGACGCCAAAGTAACCGCGTGGATGGCTCCCGATGCCGAACCCGAAGTTAGCAAGGCAGTCGAGGAAAATAAAATGGTCGGCGGGTTTTGGCTGGTTTCCGATTTCAAAGGATCGATGATGGGCGCTCCATTCATCGGCCACAGCCAGCTCGGATACGATCCGCTCAAGAAAAAATACGTCGGCACTTGGGTCGATTCGATGTCACCCCATGTGATGACCACCGAGGGAGATTACAACGACAAGGGCGAGGTGGTGCTCACCGGCAGCGGCATCGACTGCATGACCCACCAGCCGATGACCTGCAAAATGATCGGCCGCACGGGCGCCGACGGCACTCGCACCTTCGAGATGCACGCGCCAGGTCCCGACGGCGAGATGATGAAGATCATGCAGATCGACTATACGAAGCGAAACCCAAA
>JBGSWC010000155.1:0-20380 GCA_041752635.1 Pirellulales bacterium
TCTTCCGATCTCGTCGACACCGACTGTCGGTAGGCTGTTCTTCACCATGACTGTGTCCTTCGATTACGCTGCTTGAACCGCGAGCTAACGACCGCCAACTCTCGAAGGGTCGATTATATCGAACTCTGTCTTCCCTTGCGACAATCGACTGCTCAGTTGGCTGTCGCGGCTTGCTTGTTGAGCACTCTAGTACAGCGGCATCCACCGCCCCCCTTCGACGAGCCGACCGGGGAGCCACACCAGCGCGACACGGTCGACGTCGATGTCGCTTTTCTTAGGGGCGATCTCTTCTTGCCGCACGGTGAAGAAATCGGCACTATACATTTCTTTGACTTGCCCGAGGCGGTTGTCTCGCTCCTGCTTTAATGCATCGCGAATTTCCTCGGCTTCGTCGAGCTTCTGCTTTGCTCGTGTGGCTTGGCTCCGCTCGGTGGCGGCTTGCCTTGCAGCCGACGTGCTGCTGGAGGTCCGCCGCGAGGTGGCTTTGCCCCCCGCGATGGCCAACACCAAGTCGAGTAACTTGCCGAGCACACCGGCGATCCGTGCCCAGAACTGCGAATTCTGTTCGTCGTAATAAGATTGAGCTTTTTGGACGTTGCGATCGGCGTCGTCGATCTTCTTGGAAAATTCCTTCTCGACTTCTTCTGCTGTGAGCTGCTGTTTCGCAATGACTTCTGGCTTCAACCGCGTCCGGAAGTCGCTTTCGGACTCTTTGTCCGTCGAAATCTTCTCTACGATCGGCGCGTACCACAACTTGAGCCGCTGTTCGCGGTAGAGGTAGTCTGCAAGATCACGGGCGAGTGATTTGTATGACTTGCTGTTGGCCAGCACGCTCGGCAGGGTCGCGAACTGCGAATCACGGAGGGGGCTATCATCGCATTTAGGCGGAGTGTCGTAGACCATCGCGTCGCTCCAAGCGTCGCTCGCGAGGCCATCGTGGATCGTGACGACCAGCGCCAACGGCTTCCAACAGTCGACCCCTAGGCTCGCCTTTTCGAAGTGGACCTTCGCTTCGCCCAACAGCCCCGGACGATATTCGATCGTGTCACTCGTGTTGGATCGCTCGATTGGTTCGGCGAACAGTTCAACGACGTCACCAGGCACGATTGGCCGGCTGCTCGCTCCCGTAGCGGTCGCCGTTGGCGATTCATCGGTCGTTGGGGCCAGATACTTATCGCGAACCGGGTCCATGAGCCGTTTGATCTGCGTCCGCGTCAGCGGACCGCGCAGGTAGCTCATCGCCCAGCGGGTCATAAACACCTCGGGCTGCGGTTGGTGGACGTTGTTCATCAGGAACACACGGCTCCCGAGACCGGCAAGCGTGGCTTCCAGTTGTTTCTTGTCGAAACCGCTGCCAGCTTGCGAGGCGGCTCCTTCGAGCCCTTCGATCACACGCATCTTGTCGCGCTCGGTTTGTAAGCGGCCCAGCATCCATGTGCCGGCGTTACTGAGTCCTTTGTAATCGAGGTCGACCGGGTTTTGCGTTGCCAGTACACAGCCCAAACCATACGCTCGCGCTTGTTTGAGCAGCGTCAGCATTGGCGTTTTGCTAGGCGGATTCCCCAGGGGCGGAAAGTAGCCGAACACTTCGTCCATGTAGAGCAGCGCCCGCAGACTGCTCGTGCCGGGCTGGGTGCGAATCCACGCCAGCACTTCGCTCAAGAGCAGCGTCACAAAAAACATCCGTTCGCTGTCTGACAAATGAGCAATCGACAGAATCGCCAGCCGCGGCTTGCCATTGTCGCCGTACAGCATTTTTGCGATGTCGAGCGGAGCCCCTTCGATCCAGCCGCTGAAAGTGGGCGACGCCAGCAAGTTGTTGAGCTTCAGCGTCAGTTTCGTCCGCTCGCTGGCAGGGAAGAACGTGTCGAGATCGAGAATGCCAACTTTCTGAAACGGTGGGTTTTGCATTTCGCGAATGAACTCGGCGAGCGTTAAACTTCGCCCCGCTCGCCATGCAGTCCCCAAAAGCGTTGACAGAAAAATATGTTCGCGACTCTGTACCGGGTCGGCGTCGATACTCATCAGCGTCAGCAACCCCGACACGGTCGAAGAAATGCGATCGCCCAGCGCTTCGGCATCACCCAAAAGCTCCGGCGGCGGCGCATCGAAACTCTTGAGCACCGACAGCGGAATACCAGCCGTCGAACCGGGCGTGTAGATCACCTTCTCCACTGCGGCGTAGCGGGCAATTGAGTCGTCCGACACGCCACTGGCGGCGAGCCCCGCTTTCCACTTGTCGGCAACTTGCGCGGCATACTCGTTGGGAGCGATCCCCTTGCGGGCTGGCTCACCAGGATCAATCCACTCGGCATAAAACTCGGCCGTGAACTGCGGATCCACCAGCAGCAAGTTGCCGAGATCCCCCTTGGGATCGATCGCAATCGCCGGTACGCCATCGAGCAAGGCGTCTTCGAGTAACGACAAACACAAACCCGTCTTGCCGCTGCCGGTCATGCCGACGCACACGGCATGAGTCGTGAGGTCGCGACTGTCGTACAACAGCTTGCTGTCGAGCGCGATGCCGGCCGCCATGTCGTAGTGGTTGCCTAAATAAAACGATCCCAGCTTTTCGTGATCTGCCATTCACCCGTTCCGCAAAACACCAACTCGGTTGCTTATTAAGCTGACCGACGGAAACGCCCCCACCCTCCAGCGACACCGCGCCCCAGCACATGTGGCTCCAAAGCGAACAAAACAGCGAATCGCCCCTCGTTCGCGGGACGAACCGCCAGTATAGCTGCGTTGGTCGGCAAGAAAACCTCGTTAATCACATAATTAGCCCGCGCGGTCCCGCATTTGGCCCGAAATGGGAACGCTGTTTGCAACCTATTTTCGCAGCAGAACGCAGATGAGCGTGCTGTCAAACAAAGTTTGAGTAACCAAAACTTAAAAGGAAAGGAGCCATCGTCATGCGTACGATTAATGCTCAAGAATTACAACGAAAAATGGATGGCGGCGATAACTTTCTGCTGGTGAATACCCTGCCAGCCGATGATTACCCGCAAACCAAAATCGAAGGCTCGGTAAACATTCCGCAGGACAAGGCCGATTTCGTCCAGCAAGTCGAAAACCGACTCGGCAACATGACCGATGAAGTCATTGTGTACTGTGCCAGTGAACAATGTAACTCGTCGGAGAAGGCGGCCGAAAAGTTGGAACAAGCAGGTTTTGAAAACGTCGCCGACTTCTCAGCCGGTGCCGAGGGTTGGCGAAAAGTGGAACAAACTGCCGGCACATCGGCGTAGAGCGCCATGGACGCGGCCAACCGTTCGCTAAAGGTTTAAAGTGAGTCATGGCGAACGGTCCACGCTGGGCCCCGCATTCGCCCCGGCGAATGCGGGGCTTTTTCATGCGCACTCGTTCGATTTTCTGAGTGACTCCTCAACGTCTCAACTCAAACACGCTCAAGGTGCGACGCACTCGTCGGCAATTAGCGGCCGCAACGACAGTTGTTGCCAACCAAACGGAGTTCGGTTCGGGAACTCCCACCGACTCGAACTCAATTACATTGCTCGCCCCAAGATTGTCTCGCCACACGGTATAGTCGGCCGCGTCGACGCGGCCATCGCCATTTCCGTCGGCAAACAACAGCATTGTGCTGCCGAATGTTGACCGCCAAGTTTGGTAGTCGAACGGGTCGACTTCGCCCGAGCAATTGTAGTCGCCGGGCAAGTTACACGTCGGCGGGATCAACTCGAAACCGACAATCAAATTGCCGGTCGAACCGCCACCGTTATCGACGACACCCACGAGCGACCAATTGCCACTGGCGAGCCTGGGACCAAGTGCGAGACCTTCGAGATTCGACCCAAGCAGACCGCCGACACCGCCAGAAAAAATCGGCGACTTGCCGACCGGCGTGTAGATTGCTTCAGCGAGCCCCGCGTCAAGTGGCGACTGCGACACATCAGCCCCGCCGAAGAAGTCGATTTGATAGATCCGCGACAAGAAGCCCGGCAACGTGAGCGCCGCCGAACGCTCCAGCGCAAGCAAATTACCATCGGGCAACGCGATCAGGTCCGACAGACCACTGCGAGCCGACGAATTGGTCGGCCCATGAATCGACTCGACGTGGTAGGCATATTGGCTGGTGGCGACAACGCTATGCTGGTTGTGGTCGAAACTTTGTAGCCGCACCACAGTTCCGCCTGATTGTGAGGCAAGCGGGCCGTCGATCGTCAAGGCTTCTTCGTTGGCGGTCCACAACGTGGTGCCGTCGGACGAAAGCGTGAGCGATTCGAATCCACGATTGCCACGCGTATTGCCATTGGTCGTCCACGGCGCCGGCAGCGCCACCGATTGCAGCAGACTACCGTCGGTGAGATCATATTCACGAACGCCCGGCAGTATGCCGGGACTGCCGGGGTCGTCTTCGTAGCTCACCAGCAGACTGTTGCGCGCGGTGCCGGTGAACGCGACACCTTCGAAATCAAAAGCGTCGGCAAGCGCAAGCGTGCTGACACCGACGGCGCCGGTAATGCTGGCGTTGGCCGAGAGACTGACATCGAACACGACGACGCCCGCGCCGTTGTCCTGAACGGCCGCGAAACGCGAATTGCCGCCAGCCTCGCCCAAGTATGTGACTCCGCTTAGCTCGCCGAACGAGCCGATGGCTGAGCCATCGAGTTCGATAGAGTTGTGCAGCGCAACGCTCCACTGAGCCACCGCGGGCGTGGTCGTTGCGATCGCACAGACGAGCGCGATTGCGACGCCGTCGACTAAGAATCGAGCGAAGTGACGAGCGAGATTGTAGTGCTGCATTTCTGCATTCTAATCAACAGCCGACCGAGGGTGTGCCACGACTTTTGGTGCGGCAGCCTGCCGTGTCTAGTCTCGGTGTCGGGATAGCAAGTGGTTGCTCAATCGCCGTAGCGGTAACGTCGCTATGCGTGTTGCCGTCGCTTTTCGCGCTCAACGGGTTTTTTCTAGAATCCGGGCGAGCAGCGAACCAGCAACTCCCCCAAGCACCATCACACCGAGCGTAACCGGAAATCGAAAATGCGGACATTTCAATCCCGAACCTCATTGCCTCTCTGATATTGAAAGGTTCGAATCGAAAGAACTCGTCGCTCGCGCCCCAAAAGAACCTATAAGCCGCCAACAACAGCACCCACATCTCGAGCCCACAAACAACTACCGCGAGATTTACCTTTTTGGCTCAATGCCCGGAACTATCACGCTGTCGCCGAACGGCTACGAACACTGCGGCTCCCAATACAGCGAGCACACAACTCGATGGCTCGGGGACGACCATCGAAACCATCTCTTCCCCCATGCCTTGGCCAATGAGGTAATAGGTCTCTCCGTTGCCGTTCCAATGATAGCCCTGGTTAACGGGCGACTGGTTCACGTCACGGTACATGCCCCGGGTTTCGACAACCTCGACATTGCCGACGAATTCGGGGTATTTCGTTTCGTTTTCCATTGCCAATTGTGCGTTCATGAGCGATAGCGCACGGGGGTGTGTCTCGGTCCAACCTGACATACCGGTGGTGGCGATGACAAAGGGGAGTTCGGGAGCGTTAAGGTCGTCGCGGACATCGCGAATGAAGTTGGCCATATTGACCTCGTATTGGTCGTTAAATCCCTGATTGACGCGGTCGTTCCAGCCTTGGTGCCAACCGAAACCGACGAGTTCGTAACCTTGGCCACTGTATCCCGGAAATTCTGTCGCTAAGTTGTCGAGTACGTTGTTGACGCTGGTAAGCATCTTGTTGTAATAAGGTCCAACAGTGCCGCCAGAACTAGGGGGGCGAAAATCGACGGCAAGGCTCTTACCGCCCCAGGCGGTTTTGATGAGCAAGACCTGCTCGCCGTAGTAATCACCCAGGACGTTACCGAATCCTAGCTCCGGTCCGATTCGGTCACTTTCTCCGAAACCGACCGTCAGGTTTCCCTTTTCAATGACAGTATTGCCTGCGGAATTTTCCGAAGTGTAGTGTACCCAGACATCGTCGCGGGTCCCCCAATTGCCGTTTGTGTCGACGAGATGCCCGTAGTTAGCGGGATCGTTGTCGACTTGGTAACGAAGGCTACCAATCCCCCCCGCCACATTGCCATTGCCGGTTTCCACACGTCCGTGACCTTGCATGTTCGACTGTCCGGCCATGATGAAAACTTTCACCGGTTCGACCGCCTCGGCAGAAGGGCAATAAATCGGGATCACAAGCAGTAGTGGAAAATATTTGATTACTTGATTCATGGAAGTCATCTGTTCTGTCAAAGTACCGGGAATTGGAAGGAAAGAGTTTCTGATCGAACTGGCCTCTGTACCATGCAGCACTGGGCCAGGGGCAGCGAAGGCGAAACATCGTTAATGGAGCGGGGTCAGTAAAGCTGTTGCCGTCTCGGTCGCCAGCAGCGGGGTCGCTAAGCGGTAGCACCAACAACCCAACCACTGCCTGGCTCGCCAAAGCGTTTGTGTGGCCGGCAAATCATGCAGCCTGACAGGTAGAGGATCTCGCACAAGTCAGAGCGACTCAACGACGATCCCAATGCTCATGAGGTCACAAACCAAATCTGAATGAGAAAATTTAGGATTTGTATCGGAGCGGAAAGCTTTCTAATGATCCTAGTGGCAGGAGGACTCGATGTCAACGAATACGGTTCCTCGCCCAGAATTTGGGGCTTGCCAGTCAGTCGTCGGCTTTCGGTTACCGATTGCGACTTCGCCGCCGCTGATTTTCGCGAAGCGAAAATCATTCGACTGAATACTGAAAACTATCCGCTGGTTATCACATCCGTTTCGGGCCTACCCCACCGCCCCCGCCAGATCATCAAAAACCGGCATCATCGTATCCAGTCGACAGGCGTGCCAAGCTTCACGGCATGCGGGACGGAAGCCGACGACGCGGAGCTCGCCGCCTTCCATCGACAGCCTCTTGTGCAAACGGACGGCGACGCCCATCAGGCTGCTCGGCAGAAACGCGATGTCATTCATTTCGATCGCTACACGACGGTAAGATGTGCCCGTGATTTCGTTCCAAAGCGCATCGGCAAGGCTCGGCGCTTCACTAAATACCTCGCTCGGTGGATGGAGCCTGATAACGAGCCAGCCTTCGAAGCTGCCGAAGGTTCCCCACCAATCATTCGCCAGATGTCGTGTGCCTTCGATCATAGAGTCGCCAGTTGTCATTATTCAGTTGTCAATATTCAGTTGCGACATCGTCGCTAAGAAGTCTCACGCAGCGAGAACTTTTCGACTGACGACCTATCGCTGACAATTGACCCACATATCCATCTGCTTCGCGATGGGAGCACGACACTCGTGAATTGTCGCTACTCTTCGAGTTCTTCGATTGTGATGTTACGCCAGCGAATGTGTTTGTTGGCTTCATTTTTGTTGCCGATCGCGTGGACTTGCAACGCGATGAAACCGGTGGGAGTCAAGTCGTCTTCGACTTCGCCCGCCGGGACTCCGTTGAGGGTGACCTTGAGGATCGGGCCGCGGGCTTCGATGCGGTAGTGATTCCACTCGCCCGGCTTAAACGCTTCGCGTGCCGCTTTGTTTTCGTCGCCGGCAAGGTTGTCAAGCCAACCGCGACGGGCTTCGTCGTATATGCCTCCCGACCACGCACGCGGTGAGGCGTCGATTTCGACTTGATAGCCATGCACGCGGCCTGCCGGGAACTTCCTATCGACCAGTTTGCCATCCTGAGTTTTGACTTTGCCGACATGGTCTTCGTCATAGCATTCGCTGCGAATTTGGATGCCCGAGTTAAGCCCCTCGTCGACTTGGAAATCGAGTTCGAGAATGAAGTTGTCGTAGTTTTTTTTCGTGCACAAGAAGCTATTGTGTGTGTTGGGCACGGTCGTGCCAACGATCGTGTCGCCTTCGATTGTGTAGATCGCTTTGCCACCACGCTGAATCCAATTCGAGAGGTCTTTGCCGTTAAAAAGCGGTTGGGGTTCGTCAGCCATTGCGGGATCGAGACTAATAAGTAGCATCGCCAAGGCGAGCAGACTGACTTGGATCGAAAGCTTACGCATGAGGTTTCTTTCAGAGGGTTGGAGTTTGCTGCACTTGGACAGTCCTTAGCGCCAGTCCTTAGCGAGCTTCGCCAGAACTGTCGTCGGGGAGAGGCTGGTGAGAGTCTTGGCGACTTGCGTTAACTAAGAGGTTTGCCCATCATCAGTCTAAACAATTGCGGGGGCGATTTCCCGTTAATTTTCTTATCTTGGGGGGGCGCATAAAAAAACCGCCATCGCGGGGGTGGCGGTTTCGAAGCTCAGATTGTTGGCAACTCGCAGGTGACGCTACTCGCGGGGACGAACCGCGCCGGTCAGCCCACTGTAGTCGAAGCGGTCAGCGTCGTGCCAAAGCGGGTAGCCGCGCTTGACGCGCTCGGCCAAGATGCGAAGCTTTTCTTCGGAGCCGGCGGGAGCGTTGGTGGCAACGAAATCGTCGTCGACGCGAGGCACGAAGTCTTCGTCGTGTCCGTACTTCAAAATCACTTCAAAAACATTGAAATTGGCATCGGGCATCGAAACTACCTCCTGAAACGAGTGGGGGCCACCTAGGCTTAACGGGTTTTTTTTCGACGACCGCCGGCCCTCGCCTTGGTACGTCGACTGCTGATTTACTAGGGCGTTCTATGTGTGATAATAGAGACGAAATTGTGAAGGTTGTCTTAACGACCGGTGGATTATTACCACCACAGGTCGGAAGTCAAGAAGATTGAACCCTCTATTTTCCGTAAAATCGCCCGATACTAAGCCAATCTGTCAAGGGTTAACGAATAAGGCCTTAATTTGGCCACTTTCCAGGAGCAGTCGATGAATTGGATCCAACGCGCCGTTCAACTAGCACCCCTCCCAAGGGGGGTTCATTTGGTCACCATGCAGATCGTCGACGCATTGCCCGAGTTGCAGTATGTGAAGGTCGGCATGCTGCATTTGTTCTTGCAGCACACCTCTGCGAGTCTGACCATCAATGAAAACGCCGACTCTGATGTGCCGCTCGACCTAGCCGACGCGCTTGATCGGCTCGCGCCCGACGACGAGCCATGCCGTCACAGCTGTGAGGGCCCCGACGACATGCCGGCTCATGTGAAGACGACGCTCACCGGATCGGGGCTGCTGATTCCGATCGATGCCGGGCATCTCGCCCTGGGAACCTGGCAGGGAATTTATCTGTGTGAGCATCGCAACCGAGCGAGCCGTCGCCGAATTGTGATGACCGCATGGGGTGACATCGTGGGACTGCGGCAGAAGTAACACCGCGCGACAATCAACGACTATTGCCGCGCGAGAGCGCGATCGAAGGCCATTTGTAAGGCGCTCTCGACATCGGGGTCGAGTTCGCTTACTAGCTGCCACTCTTCATTGCGGTATTCGAGAAGATAGCTCGTCTCTTTCCGTACCTCATGGGACCGTTGGCCTGTATGGATTGTCGGTTTGTCTTTCTCCCGTGGCATCCGTGCGAACAATTCGGGGTCGACCCCTTCCGCCAATTCAACGCCTTCGGGCAAATCGAACTCTTCGACTGGTGCGGGTTCTTCTTGTTCGGGCTGGGGGGGCTCGCCCGCAACAAAATGAGAGCGGACAACAATGTTGACTTCGCCACGGAGCGGAGTCGCCTTATCAGGGGGGGGCACTAAACGGCCGGTTACCGCGTAGCGAACGGTACCCCGACTACGCGTTTCGGCGTCGAACACAATCATCCCACGCCTCTCGGTGCTCTCCATCGCTTCTTTCACTGACTCGACGATTTCGTCGAACACCACTTCGGGAGAGCGATTAACAGAGACCGGCTTGGGGGTGGGCGTTTCGTCGCAGCCGACGAGTGTGGAGAACAGGGTCACCGCCACCATGAGTTTGGCCGCGAACTCAAAGCCCAATCGAGTGGGCCCTAACAGACCGCCCAGTTGAATCGACCGACACACCGTAGAGACCCCCTAACGACTAGATTGCAAGACAAACGACCACGCTATGGTCCAAAGGGGTTCTCGTCATCACCTTCGGATTCGAAGGGGTCGCCCATGACCGGCGTATCACCAAACGGATCTCCGGCCCCGGTTGGCATCGGGTCCGTTCCGCCGGCGTCCTGTTCTTGATCTTCCATTTCGTCGGCGAAGGGGTCGCCTTCAGCTCCGCCAAGCTCTTCAAAACCACCCTCACCATCCCCGAAATCTCCCTCTTCCATGGGAAAATCGCCGCCGAATTCTGCTTCGCCAAAGCCTCCGCCGGGACCGAATTCCCCACCGCCAAAATCACCGCCGCCAAAATCTCCCTCACCGAATCCGCCGGGAGGGCCACCAGCGCCGCCCGGCAGCACACCCGGCGGCACCATGTTGGTTACCGACTCGACGCTACGACCGAACAAACCACGAACCCCGCTAAATAAGTTGCCCGCTTTGACCGAACCGCGCGCTTCGTCAGGAATTTCGACGGCCGCTGGCGGAGTGCCTGTTGTGGCGGTGGTTGTGCTGGCCGTACCAGCGGTAGGAGCGAAGTCGTCAAATGGCGAACTACCGCCAGAAGAATCGTCGGATGAGCTATCGGTGACTGCCACCGCTGGGGGTGGATCGTCGTCTTTAAACGGATCGGTGTTATCGGCAGCGATGACTCGTGCCTGTTCGAGCGAAACCGAGTTAGCGAAGGCCGCCAATGGCAAACGACCGGGCGTCCGCTGCACAGCCATTTGACGTGCTTCGCGGGCTGCGTAGCGGGCTCGCATGTTGGCGACCCGTGCTTGTCCATACATTTCGCGTGCTTCGCGGCGAGCCTTTTCAATCGCCAGTCGTTCAGCACCCTGAACTCGCTCGAGTGCTTGATTGACGCGATAAGCGGCACCGCCATATTGGGCTTCGACCATCGCCCCGGCCTGCAACACAGCCTCTGCTTCGTCGAACCGTCCCTGACGGCGAAGCGCGAGCGATTGAAAATAATAGGTGCGAGGGTCTCGCGGCGCGAGCGCCGTGGCGGTCGAGAGCAACCGTTCGGACTGAGCGGCACTACCGCCGTTAAGCGCGTGGACGCCTTGGCCGAATGCAGTGGTCGCATCGGTTTGTGCGCGGGCCGCGACGGCAACGTACATCGCAAAAGACGAGAGCAGGGCAACACGCAACGGAGAGATAATCATCAAACGCTTTCGACAAACGTGCTGTGAACTTCGTTTTAGTGTAATTTCCGAGCCCTCCGCATACAACGCAGTAGGTACATCAAATTGCCCAATCGGCTAGAGACTACACGATTTTCCCTTGAGTTTTTCGATCGCCACGGCGACTTCTTCATACGAAGCTTGTTCGAGGCGGCTGATGTCGGCCGGATCGAGCCCCAATTCGATGGCTTGGTCCCAAGCAGCGATCGCCTCGCGATTTTCCCGGGCGCCGAGGTGAGCCTGTGCTTTATGGAAAAACTTCGACGCCGTGGGATTGTCGGCTGTCGCGTACTGAAGATCCTCTATCGCTTTTTTGTAATCTCCACGCGAGATTTCGAGTACCGCACGCGTATCGAGTATTTCGGACGAGGGCCCGAGAATCGAAATCGCTTCGTTGACGAGCTTGGCGGCTTCGCCGGGCGCCTGCTCTTCGGCGGCCCCGAGCACTAACAGGTAGGCCAAGTTGTTCAGCACCACGGCGCGACGGTTGCCTACCAAGTCGCTATTGGCCAACAGGCTGCGATAATTGGCGGCCGCCTCTTCATACCGACCAACGAGGTCGTAGAATTCAGACTGCTGCATTTTCAGCGAGATGGAACCAGGCTCATCGCGAAGCTCGCGTTCGAGCCAGCCGAGGATTTTGTCGTCGTATTTGTCGCCAATCTCGTCGCGTGCCGCGCGAGCAATGATGTGTGCCGATTGAATGATACTCGCCATCGGAAGACTGCCGCGCACTTCCTCGAGAATCTCGAAGGCCCGATCGGGCTGGCCAGTGCGCCCCAAGTGGTTGGCGAGTTCCAATGTATACAGCGGTTCGTCTTTGTTGATCTTTGCCAACGCTTCATAGATTTTCTGCGCGTCTTCGGCATCGTCGAGTTGCGTCAGCAGTTGCGCAATTCTTAGCACAAGCGGATAAGTCTCTTTCTTCATCTGAGCCAAATTGCCGGGCACCATTCGTCGCAGTGCATCCTGAGCCTTTTCGGCTTGTCCATTCTTGTCGGCTACCAGCGCGATGAGCTCGAGCGTTTGTTGGCTTCCGGGGTCGAGGCGAACCAACTGGTCGAGTTGCGTCGTGGCGGCGGAAATGTCACCTCGTGTTCCTCGCTGCAATAACATGCGAATGTAGTCAGCCCGCACCCCAGGCACATCGGGATACTTCGCCACGATCGATGGCATCAAGTCACGTGCTTTAGGCCAATTGCCAACGGCGAAGTAGAGTTTTGCCAGCGTCAGCTCGAAGTCGATCGGCAAGTCTTGATAAGGTTTCACCTCTTCAAGCAAAGCAATCGCTTTAAGTCGCGAAATTGGTTCGGGGCGAGGGGCCAGAATGCGGGCAAGCTGCAACTTGTCTTCGATCGAAAGCAGCCCATTATTGGCGTTGGAAGTCAGCAGCTTCTCGGCCTTGATCAAGTTCTGGTAATCGCCCGTACTGGCCAAGATGATGGCGGCACGCCGACGGGCCCACTGCAGATTGGGGTCGTCGTTCGCGAGTTTGTCGTCGGCTCCCATTTGCAAGACCTGGTTAATGAGCTTCGAGGCCTTAAGCATTTTGTCCTCTTTGGGATAAAGATTTCCCAGATAGAACTCGGCCAACACGCGGGCGAAACGAGGCTCGTCGGGACTTGCTTCGAGAACTGTCCGATAGAGGTTTTCGGCATCAAACCAACGACCGGTCAGTTCATAGGCCTTGCCCAACACCATAGCTTGGAGATCTTCGGGCAAGTTGAGCTGCGCATCGCGCATCGCCTGTTCGGCAGCCAAGGGTTGCTCGCTCCGCAACAGGTGCGAGATGTAGGCCAACCAGCCTTCTTCTGATCGAGGGGCCAACTCGACGACCTTTGCGAGCGCCTCGCCCGACGCTTTAGTCGCCTCGGCGCGAACTTCGTCGCTAACAGATTTCAGGGGCATAATACGCTGTAACAACAGACCATACCAGAGTTGCGTTGACGCATCGTCAGGCCTAGCGGCTGCCAGCGTCGTCGCCGCCTCCATGGCTTCGACCGGAGAGTTCGTGTTGAGGAGAATTTCAGGATAAACACGCCCCAGCACCTGTTGACGTAGACTGACATCGAATGCCTCGACTGCTTCGCGCGCCTTGGAGTAACGGCCACGCTGAGTCAACAGGTTAATGTAAGCAAGTGCTGCCAACGGCTGGGTGGCTCCCAGTTCGAGACCTTTGCCGAGGTTATCGATCGCTGCTTCGACGTTGCCCACTTTCAACTCGACATCGCCCAGCAAGATGTAGGGTTCGTTCCATTCGGGACGTTGTTGCGACGCCTGCGCGAGCAGCGTACGAATCTTCTTGATCGTCGACTCGTCGTCTTCCAAATCACGCTGATAGCGAGAAAACAGCCTCGCTGCTTCGGTATAGAGCCAATTTGCATTGCTTTTGCTTTTGACGACGCTCAAGATCCCTTCCTGAGCCTTTTCCATCGCGGCATCATCGCTCTGTGCGAAAGCTATCTTAAACAGCCGTACTCGCGTCGCGAGATCGTCGGGTGAGAGTTCGACGAGTCGGCGATACATTTTCTCGGCGGCCTCGTTGTTGCGTGCTACGGCAAAACGTTCACCGAGTCCCGTTAGCAACTGGATTTTTTGTGACTGAGTCCAATCGTCGATGCCATCGGCAAGCTGCATGAGTTTCGTTTCGAGATCGTCGTCTTCAATCAACGTGTACATCAACGCCCGATCGAGCCTCAGAATCGGCAGATCGCCAAAGTTCTCGGGCGCGCTCGCCTTGTCGAGTAGCTTGAGAGCTTCGACCGGCCCTTTTTCGGGGTTGTCGGCCACGAGACGAATGGCCGCTCGCCAGACGTTGAGATTATCGGGCTCTTGCTCGAAAATTTTGTTAAGCTCGTCTTGGGCTTTGTCGAAGTCGCCCGACACGGCAAACACGCGGGCGCGAACTAGCGTGCCCTGAATCTCGGGCCACCCCTCTGTGGTGGCTATATTTTCGAGCTTGGTCAGCACCTTGGTCCAATCGCGCTCTTCTCGCGGCTTGGCTAATTCGTCGTTGACGAGCGTGTCGGCTTCGCTGGTGGTGCGACTACTTCCGATCGGTGCTTTGGCCAGACGCTTGCTGCCGAACTCCGCCATCTTGTTTTCGGGGAAATTTTGCAATGCACTTTTATAAGAGGCGGCCGCCAGATCGTTGTTTCCTAATTTTTCATGAGCGAAGCCGAGCAAGTAATCGACTTCCGAAATAAATCGACGTTGTTCGGGAGTGCTCGATGGCAACTGAACGCGTAGCTTCTCAAGCAACTCCTTGGCTGGGAACCAACGATTGCCAGTGAGCAGAATTTGTCCCTCGACCTTATCGAGCCGACGGGCGAAGACTTCTGCTTGAGCATATCGCTGCTTCCGGACCTCCTTAAGCAACTCCTCAGCCTCCTTGATATCTTGGCGCGATAACAACAGCTCTATCTGGGCGAGTTGCAGTTGGATGAGCGCCAACTCGTCTTCTTCATCGAGCGATTCAATGCCTTCCTTGATTTGCCTGAGAGTTTCTTCGGGGTTATTGCGGAACCGCGCTACGTTCGATTTGATCTCGTAGAAGGCAGTCGCTTTCGGGTTCTTGGCGATTCCCCCGTCGGCAATGCGGTCGATTTCGGCCAGTTGCGCTTCGAGTTGTTTGGTGAGAGTTGCTATCTCGGCATCTTTGTCTCCCGATTCGGGTTCGGTTGTTCCGTCTTCGAGCTCGCTACGCTCGCCCCAAATTTCGGCCGCTTCACGGACGAGTTTCGAGAGGTAATTGATCGCCACGGTTTCGTTGTCGGGATCGATCTCATAAGCCTTCGCGATCTCGGCGTTGCCTTCGTCGCGCAGTGCTTCGGCCTGGGTGCTATTGAGTGTGGCCGCGGCAATCGCGGGCAAGACTTGTGCACGAGCAACGTGAGCCAGGGCGGAGTCAGGATTCAATTCGACCAATTTATCGACAACTTGCTTCGCTTCATCGGCGCGTTCTTTTTGCAACATCAACTGCGCGAGGATTTGATAGGCCTGTTGATCATCGGGTGCAAGAGGTTCGGCGATGTCGAACTCTTTCGTTTTGGCGTTGTAGCCGACGAGCTTGCCATAGATTTCAATCGCCTTGTCTTGTTTTTGAGTCCGAGCCAAACTGATCCCATATGTCTTTAGCAGTTCGACTTCTTCTTTGTTCTTCTCGTCGTCGAGCAGAATCTCAGCGTGAGTGGTGGCCGACTGCCAGTCATTCACATAGGTGCAAAGCTCCAACATTTTGCGGCGCAACTCTTCCTCGTCGACGTATCGCGACAACACGTTATTGATACCGCGAACGGCATTTTGGTATTCCGATATGCGCCTTTCCTCGATTGCTTCACGCGCTAAATCGATTCGCAGGCTAGCGAGCCGCACCTCGGCGTCGCGGTCTTGCGGGTCGACTGCCAAATAACGACCGAGCGCAGCCGCCGCCTCGGCGATATTGTTTTCGGCCAGCGCTTTGTCAGCTTCGACCTTGTAACGGTCGGCATTGCGGCTCATCTGGATGGTCCAGATGCCATAGACGGCTCCGCCAAGCAACACGGCGCCCAACGTCAAAATGCCGAGTAACCAGTAATTAACGCGATATCGTTCCATTTCGAGTTCTTCCGCCGACGGTTTTTAAAGTCTCTAGATAAGCCTTGCCCAGTCGAGAGCGACTGGCCGGCGTCACGCGAATCGCGACACACAGCTTGGCCAAGATAGTTCATCCTATCCGCTACCCCTAACCTGTCAACGAACCCGAACTGCGGTTAGGGCAGCAACTTGCGATTTATAGCGGTGCAATCGCCAAAATGGGGTCACGACGGCCCCATGGTCGAGCCGTCTGTGACGGCTGTAGGCGTTACACGACTACCGACACCTCCGACAAAAAATGCAGTGACGACTCGTCCCGATTCGATCGGATGACTCGGCAGCTAGCGAACGATGATGTTGACAGGTGGACTGCTGCAACCGGTGGCCTTGTCGACGGCCCGCAACGGAACCGGGCCTCGCCCCAGCAACTTCGAGTCGATTTGGCTTTCGATTTCGCCCGCGGCGATGGTCGCCACGACACGCTGATGCTGGCAGATTTCGACGCCACCCTGGCCGGCCGGTTCGTCGAGTTTGGCCCAAAACGACTCGCCAAACATTGTGATGCCACCCGGGATGAGTTGCATTCGAGGTGCGGTGGTCGTGGGGCGATCGGCCACCATTAAGTCCACTGCCGCACCGCCACGGGTCTCGATCGCGTCGTCGGTCATCGCGACAAACCGTATCACGTGGTGCCCCGGCGGGAGCTTGGCGGTATCGATCCGCACCACTTGGGTCGCCGGAAGTCGCGCGATAAAACGTCCGTCAATAAATAATTCGCATTCCTTCACGCTTTCGCCAGCAGTGGGCGACACTTCTGCGCCGATCGAAACAACGCCTTCCGTCGGCCCATTGCTATCGAGTCCCGTGATGGCCAACTGGGGAATCTTTGCCCACGGCCGACAAAGGGGATCGCCAACCACTAGAATTTGGTAGGGGCACGAGATCGACTGATAGAACGACTCGGCCAGCGAACAGCCCCGCCGATAATGAACGAACAGAGTCGGCAGCGGAAACTTGGCCTGCATCGCCGTCGGTTCCCAAACGGTGCCGCTGGCCCCGGCGGCCCCAGCGTCAAGAAAATCGGTAAGCGGCACTTGGTAGGGGCGAATAAACTCGCCCCCATAGCTGGTAAGGTTGTCGCATAGCGCACCGGGCAGAATTTTCATGCCAGCATCTTTTACCGAAAAACTGGCTTTGCCCATCATGATGCCGAGTACGTCTTGTTTGCCGGTGGGTAGCACTCCATCGAGTACCTCGGCCCTGGCTCCCTCGGCGGCGAGCAGTTTCACCGCTTCGTCGTAGCAGGCGTGCCGTGTTTTCGAGCGAATGTCGTTGTTGCGAACAAAATAAAACGTCCCCCCTGGCTGGGCACCGTCGGCGGAAACCGAACGCTTGAGATTGGCGATTACTTGATCGACGCTCAATCCCCGTCCGCTCGTGACCCCTAGCATCGTGGAAAGCAAATAGCTCTCCCCCGCCGCCGGGTCGTCCGACTTGGTGCCCCGCTGACTCCACGCATAGCGAGAGCGAAAACCTTGGCTCCGTGCATCACCCAGTTGTCGGCACTGGCCTGTGTTCGCACCCGGCTCGCCCGGCATGTATTCGTTAGCGGTTGCCGAAAACAGCCGGGCGTTCTTTGCCACAGTGTGGCGGTACAAAAACGTCGCCCCTGTAATCGAAGCGTTGGGGGCAAAGCTCTTAGGGAACTTCTTGTCAGGGAAATCACCTTGCATCAGAATCCGCCAAGGCAAGTCGGCCGAATAAGCGATGCAGTCGATCTGAGCCGAGAGTTGGCGGTCGTCGATCGCCTTGAGCAGAGGCGCGAGAACTTCACCACGAAACCGCTCGCCCGGACATTGGTCGAGGCCCCCTTTATAATCGACGTACACGACGTTCCTGCTGGGAATGTTGCGGAGCGCCACATACTCGTTCGCAATGTGCTTTGAGTCGTCGCTATTCTGGTTGATAACGACGAGCACATTCTCCGGCCCGCCACCGGCAAACGCGGTCGCGCTGAAGACGCAACAGAGGGCGACAAAACCGGTAATTGAAAGCAGGCTATTGCGGTAGCTTTCGTCATTCCCGCGCAGGCGGGAATCTAGTTGCGAAGCGTGGCGTCTGGTTTCCCGTCTGCGGGGACATGACGCCTTGCCCTCGTTTGCGGCATGCTCACCGCTCCCTGCACCCCGCTCCCTGCTTACGCTGCGACCTAGCCATCGACACATACTAACACTCATAATTATGAAGAGACACGAGAACAAAGCTCGATTCTATACGATCCTGCTAGCGAATTGTTGGCGACAATCGGCCATGACCTCTACCAAAGCTGTCTTCTCGGCTCGTGATATTACCAAGACCTACCACATGGGCGAGGTCGACGTACATGCCTTGAGAGGGGTCGATCTCGAGCTATTTCCGGGCGAATTCGTCGTGTTGCTCGGTCCTTCGGGAAGTGGCAAGAGCACACTGCTCAACATTCTTGGCGGGCTCGATGTGCCGACATCGGGCCAAATTGTCTATCGCGATCGGGTGCTAACCGACTTCGATGATGCTGCGCTGACGCAATATCGCCGCAAGCATGTGGGGTTTGTGTTTCAGTTCTACAATCTCATTCCCAGCCTCACGGCTCGCGAAAACGTGGCCCTGATCACCGAAATCGCGGCCAACCCCATGGATCCGGTCGAGGCACTCAAGATGGTCAACCTCGGCCCGCGCATCGACCACTTTCCGGCGCAGCTCTCCGGCGGCGAACAGCAACGCGTGGCCATCGCCAGGGCCGTGGCCAAACGCCCCGACGTATTGCTGTGCGACGAACCGACCGGGGCGCTCGATGTCCACACGGGCATCATCGTGCTCGACGCCATCGCACGAATCAACCAAGAACTAGGCACCACGACAGCCGTCATCACCCACAACGCCGTGATTGCTGAAATGGCCGACCGGGTGATTCACGTTTCGGATGGTAGGATTGGTCGGACGGAGGTGAATGCGACGCGAAGGAGTGCGCAGGAGCTGGAGTGGTAGTTCCAGGGGGCCGGGAATCATGCACGAAATCACCGAAAGCAAAAAACATGGCCCGTCACTGTCACATCGATGGATTCTACTGTTGGTTGCGATCTTCGTTTTGACATTCTCAGCAATCGCGTACTTGGTGTTTCGATCTATGACAAGGCCTGAATGGCGAACACTTACAATTCTGGTCGATGGCACTCCAGCTGCGAATGTTTCCGTGTCGGACGTAATGGCAGGACGAGAATACGTGACCGATGCAACGGGGACCATCGATCTCATTGGAATTGCTGACGGCGAACACCTGTTGACGATTCAAAAACCAGTGGGTCAGCCAACGACGTTCAGCTATAAACCACCATCCCAAATGACGATCGATTTTCGCCCGCAACGCACAATTGCAACGACAATCGATCGGGAGTGGTTGCTGATTCCAGTGAGCCAAACTAATGAATGGAAGAAACTTACTCCCGACGAAGTCAACGCGATCCAGCGTGATGACTAACCCCTTAGCTCAATGCTCGCACTCGATCGCAAACTGTTCCGCGACCTCGCCCAGCTCAAAGGGCAATCGATCGCGATTGCGCTGGTGATTGGTGCGGGGGTCGCCACGTTTGTGAATTCTCAGACGATGCTCCGCTCACTCGAATCGACGCGCGAGGCATTCTATGAGCGGTATCACTTTGCCGATGTCTTTGCGAGTGTGAAGCGGGCTCCTAATTCGCTTGTCGAGCGAATTCGCGAGGTGCCGGGGGTCGCGCGAGTCGAAACGCGAATCGTCGAGGGGGTCACGCTCGATGTGCCAACGCTCGAAGCGCCGGCGTTTGGCCAGCTTATTTCGCTGCCCGATACACGCGAACCGCTGCTCAACCAAGTTTTTCTCAGGCGAGGGCGAATGCTTGAACCGGGTCGCGATGATGAGGTGCTGGCCAGCGAAAAGTTTGTCGAGGCGAACCGGCTCGACGTGGGCGATTCCGTCGTCGCAATTATCAACGGCAATCGCCAAGAGCTGCGTATCGTCGGCGTGGTGCTCTCACCCGAGTACGTGTTTCAAGTCAAGCCGGGCGATGTCGTGCCCGACCCCAAGCACTTCGGCGTGTTGTGGATGAATCACCTCGCGCTATCGCGGGCTTACAACATGGAGAGCGCGTTCAATGATCTCGCGATTGAACTGCTGCGTGGGGCGAGCGAAGCCGAGGTTATTTTTCGTGTCGACCAGTTGATCGATCCCTATGGTGGTCGCGGGGCCTACGGTCGCAAAGATCAACTCTCGCACCTGCTGCTTGAAGGCGACATTGAGGGGCTCAAGACAACGGGGCTGATTCCACCCGCAATTTTCTTGTCGGTCGCTGCGTTTCTGTTGAATGTTGTGTTGACGCGAATGCTCGCTCTGCAACGCGAACAAATCGCCGCGCTCAAAGCGTTTGGCTACACGAACATCGACATCGGTTGGCACTACATGAAGTTTGTGCTCATTGTCACGCTGGTGGGGGTGTCGATTGGCGTAGTGGCCGGCGCAGTGATCGCGCGCGACTTTACCGCCATGGTCGCTCGAGTCTATCAGTATCCCGAATTGCTCTTTCGTGTGCGATGGGACGTGGCGGCACTAGCGGCCAGCGCGGCGCTGGTGGCGGCGATGCTCGGCGCCTTTGGGGCGGTTCGCAAAGCGGTGCGGCTGCCGCCGGCCGAGGC
>JBGSWC010000156.1:0-14818 GCA_041752635.1 Pirellulales bacterium
CCACTCGGATGCAGGAATCGAGTTGTTCGAGTCGAATTGTCTCGGCGGTCATCATGGCAAGTCGTGCCTCCTTCGCTGAATCCACTCGATCCCCAGCAAGCCCATCAACAGAAAGGCCACCCAACCGTTGTCCCACAGCGACTGCTCGGTCCGAACAATGGTCGTCACCGGCCGCCGATCGACAAGTTCAGTAATTCGTGCGAAATCCTGAATGCGAAGGCACTCGCCCCCGGTGAGATTTGCGATGCGTTGCAGGTTTTCAAGATCGATGTTTGTGTTGGTCAGTTCGCGGTTGATATTCGCCACCTGGAATTCGGTTGTATTGGAGATAGGTTGATCGTTTTCATTGGACTCAAGGCGATACCGCCCCACGGTCGACGGCGTGAAATAGCCCTCAAATAGGCCAGGGTGTGATTGGTCGGGTCGGAGGTTAACCCGCTCCGTCGATTGCCCGCCGTCGAGGCTGGTTACAAGCACGTCGAATTGCGATTGCACAACCGGATTAAAATTGTCATCCAAGACGTGGGCATACACTCGGCACTGGCTGCCGACGGGATAGGTCGATCGATCAGTCTCTAGGCGAATGCGTTTATGCTCGCCCATCAGGCGCGATAGCGTCATGAATTGAATGCTTTGCGACCAGATACGCCAGTGATATTTATCGCCTGTTTTGTATCGCAAACGCCAGAGCCTGTCGGTAGCGATCGACATGCACTTACCAGTCCCATAGCGTTGCCAAGCTACCAGCGGATAACCCTGGTCGCGATCGACACTATCCGACAGAACTGCGAGCACCGTCGCCCCCGGCTTTGCATTTAGCAGTGGCGGCAGGTGGTCCATCGGTGCCATCCGGTTCCAGATTCGATCGTTTAACTCGGTCTCGTTTTCCAGCGTCATCACGAGGCTGCTCCGGCCCTCCGGAGTCAGTACCGGATAGACGGACTCCGAAACTTCCTCCCACTTGGCATCGGGATCAAAGCGGACAGGCAGCATTGTTTCCACGGGCGTTCCCGCATAAGAAAAAGGGGAGTGCATTGGGCCACAGAGCATCAGTAGCGAGGCCCCGCGATCCCGGATTAGTTCCTCGAGTACGGCGAATTCTTCATCACTAAAGAACGCCGCATCAACATCCCCCAGGATGACAAGATCGTATTGGAAGGCTTCGTCAAGGTTATTGGGAAACCGCTCGATGTGTTCCGGTGAGTTGCGCGCGACCTCGGGACCAACGTTCGACGCTATAAAAGTTGCGTTGATTCGCGGGTCGCGCTTGAGAATCGCACGTAGGTAGCGGTACTCCCATCGAGCGTTGCCTTCAATGTACAGTACGTTGACCTTCTCATTTACGACACGGATGCTTCGCTCCATCTGGTTGTTTTCGGCCGATACTTCGTCACTGAATGGTTCGATGCGGATGTCGATCTGAACCGAGCCTTTATCGTAAACATCAACACGAAAGTCGATGTCTTCGAACTGTAAACCACCATCGAAGCGAACAAGTCGCGACGAGACGTTTCGGCCATTCAGCAGCACCGACAATTTGGCCGTTCGTTTCTCATAGCCCTTCGACTGAAGTTGAACCCGAACCGGAACCCGGTCGCCGGAGTAAGCGACTTCTTGCATCACGATGTTGCGGATCGACACATCGTCAGGATTTGGCAAACCCAGTGGCACCGTGTAGACGGGAATACCACGTGCACCGAGATCTTGCAGAATAAACTCCGCGCCTCGAGACGAACCAGTATCGATGCCATCAGAAAGCAGCACGATGCCGGCAGGGGGAGCGCCGCCCAACTTGGTGACGAACTCTAAAGCACTTGCGATCGACGTCTGGGAGTCGTCAGCGATCAGATCTTTCACGGTCTCGGTTGACAGCACACTGTCATCGCTGATCAATCGTGTACTGTTGCCAAAGGTGAGGTAGCTGATATCGATCTCTTCGCCAAGCGACTCGAGTACCGGGCGCGCCGTCTGTGAGAGCAAGCTCGTGGCGAGGTCGAATCGCGATGCCGACGCAATTGTTTGACGCTGATTGGCATCAAGGTTGATTGTTACGTCTTCTAATGGTTCTTTTGGTGAAGCGAGCAGGTTGAGCGCAGCGACGGCTTCGGCCAGGTCTTCGGGCCGTTTGCGGGGGTCCTTGATCGACATGCTCTGAGAGACATCGATAAGTATCGGCAGCCCACGCTGCCGTGTATCCGTTTCACGGATTACCGCCATCGGCTCGAAAAGTGCTGCAACGATTAAGACGAGTACAATTAACCTTGCCAATCCCAGCGAATATCGCAGCCAGGGCTTGAGTCCCCATGATCGGCGGTAAAGATAAAAGCTCAGCGCAACAACAATGGCAAATAACGCGAACATGGCCGCCGTCGGCAGCGGCCTTGCCCAGAAGAACTGCTCTATCTCTGCTACGCTGGCGATCAATTGCGTCATCTTATGCCACCTCATCGGGTAGTGGCGATAGGCTTGCTGAACCCTGGCGGAAACGTTTGCGTCGATTGATGCGATCGGCAAACAGGCTTTCCACGACAAGTAAACAGAGCCCGAAGACTAAAAAAAACCGCCAGTACGAACGCCCCGTGCGTGCCGCGTTAATGTCGGCGGCGAGATCGGCGGCTGTTGCCGATATCGTGATGCCAGTCCCAGCGAGGCTTTCCCTAAGTTCGGCAGTGGCGACACAGGCGACGTCGGACTCTTGCGTATCGACATTCACGGCGACCGGCATTCCGGGGGCCTGTACGCTGACACGGGCCGTGTAAAAGCCGGCTTCCTTCGATTTCTCGAGCACTGCCAGGTATTGGTCGCGATGCTCGCGGACAGGCACCGTGATCGATTCTTGTGAAGGGGTATCGAACACCGCGTCGCTCGCGTCGGGCCGATCGACGTAGGAAAGAGTTAATGAGTCACCAACAATCCTCGGCTGCTCGAACTCCCGCCCCGCTAGATAGGTCACAATCTGCTGTATCAGCATCGGAAAGACCGGAGTCAACGCCAAGTTGTTCCATTCAGTATGAGCTGAGGTCGTGAACATGAAGACGTGACCTCGGCCCAACGAGTGCTCCAGCAGAATAGGCGAGTTGCTACTGGTGAGTTCCAACAGCGAGAAACTGGTGCCGGCGGGCTCGACCTCGAGGCGTTTGAGGAATCGTGTTTCACTCAGCAGATCGTCCGGCAAAGATTTCAACGGGCGACAGACTGTGTGGTCCGGCATATCGGTGTCGAGCGGCTTGCCGACTCCCAAGTCGTCACTGGCGTCAATGACCTCGCCTAAAGTGGCTGGGAGCAGCGCGGTGTCACCCTCGCCCGAGAGCTTGTTCCATTCGGCGGCCTTGACGTTTTCGCCTGCGAACCAAACTAAACCATTGCCCTGCTTGACAAAGCGTAAGAGCTGGTCGGCCTGCAAGGGGGTGATCTCGGGCACATCCGACAGGACAATCACATCGAACTGGTCTAGGCCCTGCGTCGGGAAAGCGGGCCACTGTACCGTGCGTACCTCGTAGCCCTCGTCTTCTGTGCCGTCGGCTCGCGCCAACAATCCCGCCATGATCAGTTGACTCGCATCGCCGGTCGAGCCATCAATACACAACACCGAAACACGGTCACTGACCACGGCCACGATGCGGCGGACATCGTCGGTTGGCAACGTAGCGTCGGTGATCTCGGCGGTGATTCGCGTTGGGCCAGCGTTATAGAACGGTACAAACAGCGAAACCGTTTCGGACGTATCGGGTGGGATCAGCGGGATCCGCTTGCTATCGATCTGAATCCCTTCCACTCGGCAGCGGACCTCAACGTCTGACGCCGGGCTCGTACCGAAGTTGTGAACTGTCGCGCGATAGCGAGCGACCGCCCCATTTCGCAGCGCCCCAGAAACCAAGTCAAGTCCCGTGATAGCCAGATTCTCATCGGTTCCCGTCACCGGAACGAGAAAAACGCTTGCACGCTCACTCAGTCCCCTCAGGGCGTCCTGCAATGGGTTAGCAGCGTTGTGCCAACTCTGCATTTGCGTGTCGGTGATGATAAAGACCTCTTTATGTATTGCGGCCATATCTTCGACTAACGCGCTGAGTTGCTTTGGCACGTTTTCGAGATCCATTGGCTCGGGAGTTGGCTGCTGCTCAGCCAGCACTTCGGCAAATCGCCGCGGATCATACGCAACGCTGCGAAGTATAACCCGATGCTCGCCACCCAAGAGAACCAGCGAGACCGGGTCTCCTGGCCGGATGTGTTCGCTGATGACGCCGACCTGTTCGATCGCCCGCTCGAATCGTGTGGCATTCCCGTCGCTATGAGCCATGCTAAACGAAGCATCAATCGCAATAATCACACCGGCCTGTTCTTCGCCAAGAAGCCAGGCTCCGCTCGTGCTGTTAGTGGAAGGCCGGGCCAATGCAAGTACAAGCATCAGCACCGCGAGGCATCGCATGAGCAACAGCAAAATGTCTCGGAGCCGCATTTGTCGCGAACGAACACGCACGCTACGGTTCAGAAACTGCATTGCGGCCCACTCTGTCCGCTGAACCTGTTGACGATTAATCAGATGGGCAAGAATCGGAAGTCCGACTCCCAATATCCCGAGCAAAAGTAGAGGGTTCAAAAACGACATCAACGAGCTCCAACCGAGGGGCCAGCGATTGTCGATTGACGCTTATAGAAGAACTCGCTCAAGACGGCATCGAGCGGGCGGCGAGTGTTAACAAGGCTGTAGTCGACTTGACCGCGAGCGCAACTTGACTGGATTGCTTCGAGGTAGCTGTTGAAGTTCGCCAGATAATCTTCGCGGATTCGCTCGGCTTGGGTGGTCAGGGGCTCTTCCTCCTCTAACCCGTCAAACTGCCAGGTTCCCTTGAACGGGAATTCGATCTCATACTGATCCAAGGTGTGCAGTGCGACAACGTTGTGGCCATCAAACCGCAAGTGGTCTAATCCGGACGTGATGTCATCGACGTCGGAAAAAAAATCGGAGATCACGACGACGAAAGAACGTCGTTTAATCATCAGTGCGATGTCGTGCAGCTGCTTCGCAATTGTGGTGCGAGGCACAGACGTGATCTCGCGTAATAGGCGGTCGATTTGGACAATGATGTTCATCGACGACCTGGGGGGCAGATAAGCGCGTACCTCGGAATCGAAGACGGATAGTCCGACCGAGTCACGTTGTTTGAGCACGACGTAAGCCAGCGAAGCAGCAAGGTACTTTGCGTATTCGAGTTTGCTGACCTTGCCTGACCCGTAGTTCATCGATGCGCTGGCGTCGATCAGAATGTAGCAGTCGTAGTTAGTCTCGGCTTCGTAGAGTTTCGTGTAATAGCGCTCGGTTCGGCCGTAGACGCGCCAATCGATGTCGCGGATTGTGTCACCGGGGGCGTACTGTCGATGGTGCGAGAACTCTGTGCTAAACCCGCGCAGCGGGCTGCGGTGGCTGCCCACTCGCAAGCCCTCGACCGCCTCGCGAGCGATCATCTCTAAGTCATCGAGCCGATGAAGCATCTCGGGCTCGAGGTAGTGGATTTTTGTCAGGTGTTCGGACATTAGAAAGATCTCAGTGCATCTAGCTGGCGGTAGCTTGGTAGAGCTTTTCGCCCGCGGGAATCTCTTTCAGGAGCCTCTCGATTAAGGCATCTGGCGTCATGCCTGCGGAACGGGCCGCAAAGCTCGGGACGATCCGATGGCGAAGAATCGGCGCGCAGATCGCGCAAATGTCTTCAATCGCAACGTGGCTTCGGCCACGGAGCGCGGCACGTGCCTTGCCGGCGAGGACGAGGTTTAGCGATGCGCGAGGGCCTGCGCCCCAGGCCAATAGCTCCTTCACAAATTCTGGAGCCTCCGGTTCATTCGGACGCGTCGCCCGCACGATCGAAGCCGCATATTCAAACACGTGGTCCGCTACGGGGATCCGGCGGATCAGCCGCTGGAACTTCATGATTGTGGGGCCATCGACCACTTGCCTCAGGTCTGGTGTGACGTCGCCGGTCACGCTCTTCATAATGCCGAGTTCTTCAGAGCGAGTCGGGTACTTGACCAATATGTTGAACAGAAAGCGGTCGAGTTGTGCCTCGGGCAGCGGGTAAGTTCCCTCTTGTTCGATGGGGTTTTGCGTCGCCAATACAAAGAATGGTTCGTCTAGCTTGTAGTCTTCGCCACCCGAAGAGATGCGTTTTTCTTGCATCGCCTCCAGAAGGGCTGCTTGCGTCTTTGGTGGAGTTCGGTTGATCTCGTCGGCGAGCAATAAGTTGGTGAAGACGGGCCCCTTTTCGAATTTGAAATGCCGCGCGTGGGTTTGGGGGTCTTCCTGCAAGAGTTCTGTGCCGGTGATATCCGAAGGCATCAAATCGGGTGTGAATTGGATGCGTTTGAACGAGAGTGACATCGTTTTCGCCAGCGAGCTAACCAACAATGTTTTGGCCAGCCCAGGCACACCAACCAATAGGCAATGCCCACTCGAGAAGATGGCGATCATCATTTCGTCGATGACATCTTCCATGCCGACGATCGACTTGCGTAGTTCACCAATGATCGCATCTCGAGTCTCGCCAAGCTTTCTTATCGCCTCGACATCGTCAATCTCATTGGTCATCGGCATTCTCCTAAGGGGGGGTGTTATCAGTGTAGTGGGTCCGCGTGAATGTTTCAGTCTCGGCACCAGAATCTGTGGGGAAAGGTGGGTTGCGGTGATCGGTCCGTGCGATACGGGGCGATTGCGACCGCTTCGCTGTTCTTACAGTGGCTTCCACGTCCAAAGCTGGGCACTGCCGCCAGTTCGTAACAAATGAATCTCGCTCGCAGACTAAGACATGCCCGCTCAAGACATCTCAGCCTAGCAACTGTTTAATCGCCCCCTCTTACACCTGACGACGATCGGCAAAGCGTGCCGCGCTGTGGCTGACGAGACGCTCCGCAACACCCTCGAATGGGCTATGCGGCAAATCAACGGAAATTCTTGAAAACAACGACAAGTGATGGCCCAAATTGGGGTTGATTTAGCGTTTTGCAAAAGTCCAGTCATAAGTTGAATTCAACCTCGTCAAGTAAGATTGTCGCTGTAGCGCCACCGCGTGTAAAGAAAAAAATACCGCAACTCGGATAGATGTGAGAGTGCCGCGATTGGGAGCACGCAATTTTGGCGGATGCCAAAGTGAAGGCGGGTGTACCGGTTTCCCGGTAAGACGAAGTGGAGCAATAAACGGATCAAAGGTCAAGCCATGTAGCCGGGGTCGGCGGCATGGTTCAGTGCGACCACACGAAACGACTTGGCAGTTGCCTCGGTTGCTCTCCCGTCCCGGACGCCGTGAGCGTCGTGACGATGAGCGTCTGTCGGGGCGTCACCCCTTGGCGACTTCAACAGCAGCGTAACTACCCAGCCTCACTCTGAGTCGGTGAGTCTAAAGCACATTGGGCGGCATTCTTCGACGATCGCGTCACATGGACTTCCTATGGCTATCAGCACAGCAAGGGGCATCAGGACGTCACAGCCCTTCGAAAATCAGCTTTTTACTACTGCGTTTCTTACCATTGAGCGACGCTCGTAGGTATTTGAAAAAACCGGCTAGCGCAAGCAAGAACCGGATCGAAGCGAGGCTTCGATCCGGCTAGATCGTACAGTTTTTAAAGCGTCTCTGGCGTTCGACTACTTCCACCGCAGGCGGAGGTAACCGGCAAATCCCATCATGCCACCCAGCAGCAACGCTGCAGCGGCAGGTTCTGGGATGACTGATCCTTCGCCGGAAAGCTCAAGCACACCCCCCGAAGCGAGCAGCGTCGTAAACGAACTGCCCGTGATGTCAAAAGGCATCGTGTTCGATGTGGTGTAGCTAAACGAAATCGCTGAACCGGGTGTAAATGACAAACCAGCTGGCAAAGCGCTCTGGGTCCAGTCTGTCGTTGAACCAGTGACCACCAAGATCGGCCTGTTGGCATTCCCCGAATTACGGAAAAGTGCGACCGTGACCTCTTCGAATACTAAGTCGAGGCTTCGTACCGTTCCACCATCGTCGTAGAACCAACTTAGTCCAAAGCCACCGTTGGTGTCACCCGTCGCGACAGACGGAACGAGTACGTTCGCCGGCAGAGTCAGGTCGGGAGTGATGTCGGAGACGAGCAAATCGAGATAGGTTGATTCGCCCATCGACACCGAATACTGCTGAACCAGATTCCCATCGAAGGTAAACTCAGACCCCGATAGTCGCACGGCTTCATCAGGATTCTTGTTCCCACCATCGTCATCGGTAAGGTCATTCAACCGATTGGCCGTAGTGGTGTACTGTAACTGCGCACCGGTCAGGTTGATGCCGATCATTTCGGCCTGCGCGACATTCGCGCCGACCAAAGCAATTGCACCACACCACAGCAGGCAGCGGCAGTACTTTTCCGCGGATGTTACTTTCATTGTGCTCGTCCTCGTATCGCAAAAAAGGGTAAATAATGATGCCAGGCCTTCGCGACCTTTGGCCGAACTCCTCAACTAATGGAATGGCTTCGATCTCTATCCGCCAAATCCACTTCTACCTCTCATAGCTCATCCAAGTGCTACCACCGCGAACGCTTGTTGCGACGCTGGTGGATGCCTCCCTGCGTGGCTGATCGCTTAACTCGCCGACTCGACTTCGCCGTTCGCGACATCGAGCCACTCGATCGACTGCTGCGCCGTCCACGCTCGCCGAGAAGTCTCTCGGCATCGGCGACGATGCTTGTTTCGTTATCTCTTTGGTTTCGTTCGGTCACTTTCACGCCCCCGCGAAAATTTGCGATTGTGATACCGACCCGTGCGAAAGGTTCACGCTGGTTGGCCGTGACACTTCCCTGCAAGCTCTCGGTGAGACGACTCCTCGCCGCCCACTGTCATTCGCATCTCTCTAAACTCGCATCGACCGAAGTCAGCCGCGGGTCGGCAAGGCAGGCCAACTTGCGCGCAGCCGAAAATAACTCTGTTAACTCTTCGCCGAGGTGTAGGCCTGGCACGTAGCTCCAAATCCCCAGCCTCCACATTCGCTTTTCAACCGTTTCGTCATCTGCTGGTCCGCAGACAACGACAAGGGGAACGTTGCCCGACCGCAACTCACTGACCAATCGCTCGAACTCGTCACGTTGACGGCCCAGAGATACGTCGACGATGGCCAAATGAAAACGCCGTCTCACCGACTCCCGCAAAGCTTCAAGCGGGTTTCGATGAACGACGGATATCCAGCCGCAGTTTGTGGCCGAGGTGCGAATCGACTCACCGTGAATTCGACTGTCCGACACCACCAAACAGTGCGGTGTTGTGAGTGACACGCTGCCGGCGGACGAACGTTCACGCACCGGCAGCACACAAGTTGCCTCGTCGCTCGGCTCAGTCGAAGTGTCGTCGTCGGTTTTCAATTTGCTGCTACTCATGAAGGTGAAGTGCGACCTTGGGCCGCCTCAAGTCCGCCGACATATGCACAACACGCACAATCATCGGTCTCCGGAAATGCAACTCGCAATCACGTTTGGCGACACTCATCTAACTGCTAACCTCGCCATGCCTTCGTTACCACGAAACCTTGCGCTTGCGGCGGCGATGCATTCCGTTAAACGACTGCGGCGCTTTACTCCGCTTGGTGCGACTGCTGTGTGTGGGCTTTGGCGCCCGGCGACCAAACTTCTCCTCACGGACGCTATCGATGCCGTCGTCAGAAATTTGGCTGTAACTGATCGCGTAACTTTGTTGGTGGCTCATTCCCTATTGCTCCTATCAAAAAAGATTGAGGGAAATTACCGAGTCGCATTTTGTCGCTCGGTAAACTACGTATCTGTGGCGACGTGGTAGGTTTGTGACATACCAGTTGCCGGACGCTGCTAAAGCGAAGCGCGTACCACTGCGACCGCGGGGGTCGGCAATCATCGCAAGTCATTGATGAATAACGAGTTACGCAGTAAGGGGAGAACGGCCAACCGAATTGAGCCGGCAAAATGAATCACCAGAATGGTGAGCGAATTTCAGATCGCACATCGCAAGTGATTGCCCCGCAACAACTTGCGACGCAATTCACTGTATCGGGGATTGCTCACCGTTCTTGGGAATGCGATGTGGCAAATGATGAAGAGGTCGCCGTCCGCGCATAAAAAAACCGCCAAAATTTTGGCGGTTTGTATCAATTAATCGGTCGATGCGCCCGGCAGACTCAGTTTTCAGCGGCGTTCTGGCCTTTGATTGGGTTCGAGTCTTGCTCACCCTCAATCTGCGCAATCAACCTGGTCATCGTGTTGGGATGGACGCCGAGAAGCCGAGCGGCACGGCCCTTGTGGCCTTGGGTCGTTCGCATGGCTTGGCGAACGGCGATGCGGCGAAGCTTCGCTAGATCGGTGTAAGGAAGCGTTGCTTCCGACGGACTGATTCGCTTGGTCACCGGTAGCGTCGGTTCGCAGTCGAGAACGTACGACTGTTCGATGACATGCGCCAGTTGGCGGATGTTGCCCGGCCAGTCGAATTCGCAGAACTCATGCAATCGTTCGGCTGTCGGCTGCCAAGCGGGGCGGTTGTACTTGGTGGCGTACTTTCGCGAGAAGTAATCGACAAACGCCGGAATGTCGTCAACGCGATGACGAAGCGCCGGCACGTGCAACTCGACCATATTAAGACGATACAGCAAGTCTTCGCGGAATCGCCCCGCCGCCACTTCGGACGACAGGTTGCGGTTCGTTGCGGCAATCACCTGTACGTCGACCGGTACAGGGTGCGAAGCGCCCACCGGCGTGACTTCACGCTCTTGCAGTACTCGCAGCAATTTAGGCTGCAATTCCAGGGGCATTTCGCCAACTTCGTCGAGAAAGATGACGCCTCCCTGAGCGGCGCGAAAAACACCCAGGCTGCGGCCCGCAGCGCCGGTAAACGCACCTTTTTCGTGTCCGAAAAGCTGACTCTCAGCCAGCGTCGGCGTCAAAGCCGCACAGTTGACTGGGATGAGTGACTGGTCTCGGCGGGGACCAATACTGTGGAGCAACTGTGCCCAAACTTCCTTGCCCGTGCCTGTTTCGCCCGTGATGAGAACGGGACATTGCACTTCCGCGGCCTTCTCGGCATGGTTGGCAATTTGCACAACGCGCGGATCTCCACCGAGCACCCAACTACGGGGATTCTCTGGCGGTAAGGCCAGTAACGACTGGATTGAGGGACTAACAGTCTCGATTTTCATCGCCTAATTGCTCTGCCAAGCCGCGCGATACTAAGTTCGCCAACGCTAACGTCGACGCATCCGTTCTAGCCGCAGCAGCGGGCATTACGTTGTTCCTTCGACCGTTTCTTGCAGCCTTCGAGCTGGCTGAGGGGTCGAGATCGGGGTGGTTTTCACTAGCGTCCTAACGGGACCGGTACTATCGGACACACAACAAGCGTGACCATGCCTCGCAGTATAAACGGGGCGGGCGAGTCAATCAATGATTTCGCTGGTAACGATTCGGAATTTAGGGGATTTTTCCGGATATTGACTGACTTTTACGGTTTTATTGGCGGAAAATGTGCAATGGCGTGGGCAGAAACCGACAAGGTGGACCAAGTTTCGGACCAAGAAATCAGGCTCAAGCAGCCCATTTTGCTGAGCGAAACTGCGATTCCTCGGTTGCCCAAACGCTGATTCCACTGCCGGCCGCCGCTGTGGCGAAATCGTCGCCGTCGAGCAAAATCGTGCGATCGGCTTCAATCGCCAGCACTCGCGCGCCAGCCTGGGCCATCGTGCCAAGGGTTCGCCGCCCCACCGTCGGGACATCAAATCGCATATCCTGTTGAGGTTTGGCCACCTTTACAACGGTGAAGCCGCCCGCGCGGCACAACTGCCCTGCCCGCTCGATACACGCATCGGTTCCTTCGATCGCTTCAATCGCCAGCGCTGCCTGATCTTTCACACAAACACACTGGCCCACGTCGAGGCCCCCCATCGCCTTGGCGAGCTTCCAGCCAAACTCAATGTCGCGCTGTTGCTTAACCGTCAGCGGATTGCCCGCGATCAAACCCTGGGACACGAGCAGCTCGGGCGCGAAGTCGGTTGCCGGCACAAACGTGATGCCCCGGCTTGCGAACGCCGAGACAATCGCACCGAGCAGGGTGTCGTCTTTGCGATCGCGACTGCCCGCCACGAAATGCGGATAAAACGTCTTCCAACAAAGCCAATCGGGCGTGTGCCTCGCCCACAACCAGGGGCGATAAAGCAACACCTTGTGAATCTTGCCTGCCATTGTCGCGACGTGGGCGTTGTGACGATTGAAGAGTCGCGCGGCTGTGCCGAGGTGGGCGAGTCCAATCCAGTGAAACTCGTCGGAGATGTCTGCCAGGCTCGGGTCACAATGATCGCGAACGCCGAGCGTTACGACGCGGTAGCCACTCGCGCGAAGTGCCTCGGCGACGGCACGCGGATAGTCGCCCCAAGCCGCCAGCAGGCCAATCGTCTTTCGCTCAGGTGAATTCATCGCAATTCAACATCATGAGAAATCTAGTTTTACAATCGTGGCGAATACGACTATTCCTACGCCGCGCGATCGGCTGTTGTATCGACGCCATCGATCGACGACTGCAGTCGCTGCAATTCTTTCGCTAGTTCTTTCATTTGCTTTCGCAACTGGGGTAATTTCGCGATCGAGGCGGTTTGGACTTTGAAGTCGCGCTGCGGAATCGCCGGTGCCCCGAGCACGGTCAGTCCGTCGGCGACATCGTTCGATACGCCCGCCATCGCACCGATGGTCGCGCCGTCGCCAATGCGAACGTGATCGCGTACACCGACTTGACCGGCCATCACAACGTAGTCGCCCGTCGTGGTGCTGCCGGCGATGCCGACTTGCGAACAGAGCAAGTTGTGGCGACCGATCTGACAGTTGTGGGCAATCTGTACGAGGTTATCGATTTTGGTTCCCTCGCCGATGCGAGTGTCGCTGTAGGTGCCACGATCGATAGCACAGTTCGCGCCGATCTCGACGTGGTCGCCTACTTCGACTCCGCCAAGTTGTGCGGTCAACTCATGGCGACCAGCACGTTGGCGATAGCCGAATCCGTGGCCGCCGAGCACCGCACCCGAGTGAATGATCACATGGCTACCGAGTCTCACACGGTCGTACAGCGATACGTTGGCCATGAGCGTCGTTTGTTCGCCAATGCAACAATCGTTGCCGACGACTGTACCAGCGTGAATGGTCGTTCGGTCGCCAATCGTTGTGTTGTCGCCAATCACAACGCGAGCACCGATCGCGACGTCGTCGCCTAGTCTTGCGGTGGGGCTCACAATGGCGGTCGGGTGAATCGAGCGAAGAACAGCCTTCGCTGGTGGTTGAAAGGTCGTCACAATTTGCGAAAACACCTTGTGAACATCGTCGCACATCAAACAAGGTTTGCCTGCGACAACAACGCCAGTCGGCACCACCACCGCCGCCGCGGGGCTTGCCGCCGCCGTTGCCGCGCGATCTTGCTGGTCGATAAAGGTAATGTCGCCTGCGCGAGCTTCGTCGAGCGGCCTCGCGCCGGTAATCTCGACAACTTCATTCGTCGTGGCAAACGCGCCGGTGAGTTGTGCCCAGGCGGCCAGCTCTGTGGGTCGTTCGACGTGCATAGGGGGATTCCTTTCCCGCAAGTCGTGAGGATTTGGGTCTCTGTCTGGTTGCCGAGGGGCGTCGAAAGGCATCGAAGGCGGCAACCGGAAGCAGGGGTCGGCGATCTTATCGCCCCGCCCGACAAGCGGCAATATCAGCCGCTCGCGCATCGGGGCGAGTTCGCTAGCACCCCCGGCTGCGGGCCAATTCGCCGGGCGAGTTTTGATCGTTTTGACCCCGAAATGGCAAACACGATTGGAGGGGACAAAACCCCGATTTTTGTTTCGCGACGAAATCGAAAAAACCACTTGTTTTCGAGTCGATTTCGCACATCGCCCGTGAGTTTCGTACCTGGGTTTTGACTGACCAGTTGGTGACGTTTTTGACAAAACCCATTTTTGAGCGATGAGAGTCGAGTGTTGAGAGTCTAGAGGAAAGGGTTGAGGCGTCGGTTGACACCCTCTGGCTTGCCCAACAGTCCGCCGGGTGCCAATCTCTGGCTTGCCCAGCAGTGCCCGTGGTCCCTGAATTTAGTCGCGCGGTGCAAAAATCGATCGAGGTGCAAAAGTCGGCGACTTTTGCACCTGTCGGTTTCGCCAAACCACTTGGTGCATAGGCCCAAACGAT
The DNA here is from genome assembly GCA_041752635.1 of Pirellulales bacterium. Taxonomy (GTDB): domain Bacteria; phylum Planctomycetota; class Planctomycetia; order Pirellulales; family Lacipirellulaceae; genus JBGSWC01. Next base: position 14,158 of record JBGSWC010000156.1, read on the forward strand.
TTCGACCGGCGCATAACTCGCAGAATTCAAGTTCATTTCCGTCACCAGGTGAAGCAACAAAATTCAGGCCACTGGCCGACTGCGAAGCTCTCGCCCATCGACACATGTAGCCTAGCAAACTGCGATGATAATTCCACTGAAAAAATTGGCCACCTGTCTGACCGTCTGACCTATCTCTATGGCGAGCCCCCACGGGGCGGACCTATTTCAGCCCGGGGTGGAGCGGCGTCGCCGCGCAACCCCGGGTATCGTTCGATCCGATGAACAAGAACCCCGAAGGGGTGGTCCTAAGCAGGCGTCTCGATGTTAGGGCCACCCTTTTGGGGTTTTTCTCATTGTCAACTTGTTGTCCCCGGGGTTGCGCGGCAAAGCCGCTCCACCCCGGGCTAAGTTAGCGACACCCCTGCGGGGTTATTGTTGCCCACGCTTCGGCTTGCGAGTCGCGCGCGGCGGGGCGATACTTTGCCCCATGACCGACGCCGACATTCAAACATTTATCGACCGTTGGGTCCGCTCCGGGGGCAGCGAGCGTGCCAACTATCAATCGTTCCTCATCGAATTGTGCGGCTTGCTCGGTGTTGATCCTCCCGAACCGTCGGTCGACGACCCCACGCAAGATGCCTACGTGTTCGAAAAGGCCATTATCTTCGATAATCGCGAT
>JBGSWC010000157.1:0-4017 GCA_041752635.1 Pirellulales bacterium
CAGCCGCATTCCTCGCAACGTCGAGGCTCTGACCGACTTGCTGTTGGCGGCCAAGCCGATCGCCGACCATCTGTCGGAATCGCGTACCGCCCTTTGTGCAACCATCGATTTGCCAAATGACGATTCACCAATCGGCGCAGCGTCGAAGTTTACACTCGTACTGACGCAGCGAGGTGACCTATCGAGCGACGACGATGCATCGAGCACAGCGATACCACCACAAGTCGCCAGCGACCACGAAGCGATCGCCGATGCTCGGTTGGCATTGCCCCCTGTGTGGCTGCGATGGGCACTCAAAAACTACCTCATTTCCGGAAAAGTTTGGAGCGAAGAATACATACTGCAGATGGATCGCTCGCGGTTTTACGACGATTACATTGCCGCCAGCGTTGCCGTTGCCGATCAAGTGGCGTCGATTTCGTTCTTGGCCGTATTACCCAATGAGCAGCAGCCGCCGATGTCGAACCAAGTGGCGATCATCGCTTGCGATGACCCGGTTGCTTGGTTAGTGAGCCTTGAAAAAGCGGTATCAATTTGGAATGACATGGCGACGAACGAAATGCGACGAACGAAGTTTATTCTCGAAAAATCCAACGTGAAAGTCGCCGGCATCGAGGCCACTCGCTACGCGGTCGATCTTCAGTCGGCGTTTCTCACTAACGATGTCCCGGACGTCAAAGTGCTGATGACAAAGTTATTTGGCGAAGGTGGCCGGCTCACGTATACGCTCGTTCCGCTCGACGACCGGCGAGTCCTCGTCAGCCAGATGGCCGACAACGTGACCGCGCGACTTGTCGAGATCGCAAAACAACCGGCCGCTGGTTCGACTGAAGAATCATCGCTGGTTGCTAAGTTTTCGCTACACAATTACCGCCGTTGGCAAGCCCAACAATACGCGATTGAATTCGCGGATGCGAAGTATGGCCCCAAAATTCAACCGATTGAGTGCAAAGACCTTATCGAAATTTCCGCAAGTGGTGACGCCCAAACGCTCACGCTCACTGCCACCGCTTCACGCAAGTTGCTGGCCGAATGGATGACCAGCAAGTCGCGTAAGGGGAAGTAGCGGCGGGTGCCGACCTATGTCGAGTCGGTATTGTGCAATAAGCTCGACCAGTGATAATGGTGCTTTGATCTCGCGAGTCACGGAATGCCAGAGCAACAAGGAGAGAACAATGCCCCGCAATAAAACGTTCGACAACGTCACGACCGCCATCGGCGATACGCCGATGATTAAAATCAATCGCCTTGTTCCCGCCGGCCACGCGACCGTGTTCGCGAAGTGCGAGTTTTTTCAACCACTCAACAGTGTCAAAGACCGCATCGGCGTCGCCATGATCGAACAGGGCGAACGCGACGGCCACATCAACGCCGAGACTCACATCGTCGAACCAACCAGTGGCAACACAGGCATCGCACTCGCTTTCGTATGTGCGGCCAAAGGTTACAAGCTCACGCTCACCATGCCCGAGAGCATGTCGACCGAACGCCGCGTGTTGCTCCGGGCGATGGGGGCTAACCTGGTGCTCACTCCAGCCGCCGACGGCATGAAGGGGGCGATCGCCAAAGCGGGCGAAATCGTCGACGAGTCCGACAACGCCTGGATGCCCCAGCAATTCGAGAACGCCGCCAATCCGGCGATCCACGAAAAAACAACCGGCCCCGAAATCTGGGAAGACTCGGGCCACGACATCGATGCCATCGTCGCCGGTGTCGGCACCGGCGGCACCATCACCGGCGCATCGCGCTTTCTCAAGGGCAAGAATCCGGCTTTCAAAGCGATTGCTGTCGAGCCAGTCGATTCGCCCGTCATCTCGGGGGGCAAGCCGGGCCCGCACAAGATTCAAGGTATCGGTGCCGGATTCATCCCAGGCAACCTCGACACGTCGCTCGTCGACGAAGTGATTACCGTCAGCAACGAAGAGGCGTTTCAGTGGGCACGACGGCTCGCTCGTGAGGAAGGCATCATGGCGGGCATCTCCAGCGGAGCCAACATGTGTGCCGCCGCCAAAGTCGCCGCCCGCCCCGAAATGGCCGGCAAGCGAATCGTGACTATCATGTGTAGCCTGGGCGAACGCTATCTGTCGACTCCGTTGTTTGAAGGTCTGGCCGGTTGAATGTAGCCACCGAAGTAATGTAGCCACCGTCGCCAGACGGTGGATGGCTTGAAGCGTAAATGACGAATGACGAATCAATGTTTGGCATTCGTCATTCGGACTTCGTCATTTCCCATTGCGTGGTCGACTGTACGGCTGCGACATACAATAAAAAGCATTGATCACCGAACCAAAGCAAAGCACTTTGACCCGAACTGCCACCCGCCCGCGACTTCCCGAATGGCTCCGTCGCCAGCCGCCGATGGGGCTCGAACTGCCACAGTTCAACGCCACTCGCGGCGCTGTCGACGCCGGTGCGCTCCATACTGTTTGCGAAGAAGCAAAGTGCCCGAATATCCACGACTGCTGGGGACGCGGCACCGCCACGTTCATGATTGCGGGCAAGGAGTGTACCCGCGGTTGCCGGTTCTGCTCGGTACAGACGCTCAAGGCTCCCGATCCGCCTCCCGTCGATGAACCGGAGCATCTGGCTGACGCGGTGGCGCGGATGAAGCTCGACCACGCTGTGATCACGGTCGTCGATCGCGACGATTTGCCCGATGGCGGAGCGAGTCATTACCGCCGGTGTGTGGTGGCCGTCCATGAGCGGTGCCCCGATGTGACGATTGAACTGCTGTCGAGCGATCTGGCTGGCAACTGGCAGGCATTGTCCGCGCTGCTCAATGAACTGCCACTCGATGTGTTTGCTCATAATGTGGAGTGTGTTGAACGAATCGAAACTAAAGTTCGCGACCCCAGGGCGTCGTTCGCGCTCAGCCTCGAAGTCTTGAAACAAGCCCGCCGGCTTCGCCCGACCATCGTCACCAAAAGCAGCCTGATGGTCGGCCTTGGTGAAACCGACGCCGAAATCACAGAGGCGATGCAGCAACTTCGCGACGCCGACGTCGACCTCGTGACCCTAGGCCAGTACCTCGCCCCCGGTCGCCCCGGCGAACGCTTTCTGCCGGTCGATCGCTACGTCACTCCCGCCCAGTTCGATGCCTGGGCCGACGAAGCCCGCGCGATGGGCTTCAAAGGTGTCGCCTCGGGCCCGCTGGTACGAAGCTCGTTCCGCGCGGGAGAGTTGCTTAGTCAGGCGCGGGCAACTTCTTAACATCCCAAGCACCCGCCATGACCGGAGCGAAAGTCCGCCGGCCTTCGGCACACCCCGGACCCCGGCTCGCCCCGAAGTTTTGATCGTTTTGTCCACGAAACAGCCAACACGATTGGAGCGGACAAAACCCCGAATTTTGTCTCGCTCGGAAATCCTCAAAACCCCTTGTTTTCCAGTCGATTTCGCACATCGCCAGTGAATGTCGTACCTGGGTTTTGACTGACCAGGTGGTGACGTTTTGGACAAAACCCATTTTTGAGAGTTGAGAGTCGAGTGTGGAGTGTCTAGAGGAAAGGGTTGGGGCGTCGGGTGCCACCCTCTGGCTTATCCAGCAGTGTGCATCGAACACATTTTTACTAACCCACTTTCTACCACACCGCGCGGCCGTTTTCGACAACAAAATTTGGCCATTGAACTGAACCAACGCAACGTCTGCTATCGATCGTTATTCCCGCGCGGAGCCTGTCGTCGCGAAGGCGGGAGCGGGAATCCAGACGCAATGCAGTCAAACTCGTTGTCGTCAGGCGACAAATGCTACGCGCTTTCGCCCAAAACAAAAAGTGTGCCACTGGGGCCCGTCATAATTTCCAATGCCAACGGCGTTACGTCAAATCGCCAAACGAGCGACGCAACCCCCTTGGGGGAGTGGGGCATTTCCGACCGGTTACCCTGGGTAGCCACCGCTTATAGCATTCCACTAACCCCGGCTTTGTGCGTATCGCAGGAACGGTGGCCTTTCACCGGCCTGGAGTTTCTGCGGTGCGGAATCACAAAGCCGCGCGCGGTATTCTTTGAGAATGGTAGACA
>JBGSWC010000158.1:0-3294 GCA_041752635.1 Pirellulales bacterium
TCGACTACCGACAACTACACCGTTGAAAGTGGAACGAAGCGCCGCAAAAAAAGAATCTGCTCCCTGCCGAACGCTGGGCTTTCCGAATAAGTCGCTGGCCCGTTTGCTCTCATCAAGCCAACCGCCAAAGTCGAGCCCAACGAAAGAAACAGTAACTAATCAGTTACATCCTTAAGTTTAACCGAGAAAAAGTTAATCACAACAGTAAAATGAAAAGATTCGCAAAATTTTTACGACCGTAAATTTCGCCGGCAAAGAAACTGTTTCAAGACTGCACTTCGAGACTCTATTTAGCCTGCACGGCGACGAACAGTTCGTCGTTGCCAAAAAGCCGCCCAGCAGGCAACCGAGGCCAAGATGCCTAGCGACGTCGGTTCCGGAACCGAAGTGCCCGATGGTCCCGCCAGGACGATCGAGCCCGAGAGGGTGTTGCCGAATGACGAACGCCAGAGGGCATAGTCGGCGGCCACGACGTTGCCGCTGGGATGGCCGGTACCGTTGCCGTTGAGTGCGGCATCGCTTAGGCCGAGGTTATCACGCCACACCGTATAGTCGGCGGCGTCGACGACGTTGTCGAGATTGAAGTCGCCAGCTAGCGGATCGAAGACTTCGATGACCAAGTCGTCGATCTCGAGGATCGAAAAGCCACCGGGAACCGCGCCTGTCGCGGCGGCGAACTGAACGGTAACGCCACCGACGACATCGCTACCGAGCGTGCTGAAGAACTCGAAGAAGGTGAACTCCGTCGGCGGTACTTGGCCAGGGTCGAACAACGGGCCGCCACCGAGAATCTCAGCTTTCGAAGTTCCCCCGCCATCTTGTTCGGAGAAGAGTTCGGCAAATTGCACGCCGCCAACTCCAAACTCACCGCGGGCGTAAAACGAAACTCGCACTGGCTGCAGCGGCTGGACAACGCCCACCCCCGTGTTCGCCTGCTTAATAACAGCCGCGCCGCCATTCTGGTAGAGGTTCTCGATGCGGCCGTAATAATCTCCCTGCGGAGCGCCCCCTGTTTCGGTGGTGAACGACATCTGAGCGTTGCCGACCGTCGGTGGACCGGTGAAATCGACCCAACCAAAGGGAGCCAAACCTTCGTCGAATTCCGGGTCGTAGAGCTCAAAGTCGCCGTTGATCAGGTTAATTTCCTGAGCCGTAGCAAACGGGTAAGCAGAGCCAAAAATCGCAACGCAAAGCCCGACGACGAGATTCCGTAGTGAATGATACATCTAACACTCTCCCGAAAAAAAATTACCCTAAAGGCACACCGATAAGCTGCTATCGAACGACTTGTCGTTGACGATGGTACGAACAACTTCGTCGTCAACAATTGCATGACCACCCGCAAGAGACACCTGCTGTGCCCCAAGCCGATTCCGTACATGTCTCACTCAGCAGAAACAAAACAATCCGCGAGACGACCAGTTGTAAGAAGTTCGCAAGCCGCCAAGCTCACAAACTCTTATTGTCTAGGCCGCGCCCATGATCGCCCCCATGCGTTCTTGGGAACTGTTTAGTAACACTTACACGATAGTCTAGCCGGAAGGCGCAGTTGCTGCAAGCAAATAAAAGACGCAAACACGAAAACCGGCCGCCCAGCCCCGACACATGGTCGACCCACTCCGGCCGGCTGAATGTGACGACGATAGACCTATTGCGTACGGAAGTCAGCAATCGACACTTGTCGTTGCATGAAATGACAGGTGAGTGCGATGCGGGTAGCGAAAGTCGCTGAGACTTTCGGGCTGATCTCGCCCCCCCGACTACATGGGTTTTGGTCGTTTTGATCGCGTATTCGCGAAATCTATTCGCGCGTTCAAAACCCCTTCTCTTTTGTCGCGACCAAATTAGAAAAATACCTTCTTTTCAATTCGTTTCATGCCTTTGTCGACGAATTTCTGACCTTGGTTTTGAACGACCACTTGGTTCAGAACCGATCAAAACCCACCCTCCAGGACCCACGCGTAGCCGGAATGGCAACACTTCGGAACGGCACCCAGCGGCACCCTAAGTCTTGCGAATCCGGTTACGGAGTCACGAACCTCATTTCTATCACACGCGGAGTGCAAATTTGACAACGATTCTTGGCCAATTTGCCGGTTGCTAGACCCGCAGCATGGCTAATGGATCGAGATCAATCATCAGACCAAAGGACGTTGACCAGTTTCCCACTCAGCGCGGGTGCTCAGGGCCATCGAGAATTGTCGCCGGGACTCCGACATCATTCCCGATGAATGGTGACAATCCGCGGCGGTGAAAAGATTGGGGGATTCAATAAACGGGCCCCCAAGGTTGGCGGTCGCTAACCCGACGGCAAACTGTTTTTAAGCCACCAACTCGGCTTGGTGAGCGTAATGCCTGACGATCAAATCGTTCTGTATCCACAACAGTTTGTTGAACGCACGCAGTGTGTTGGCTTGAGTATTGGTGTCGAGGCCAAGTCCCAGAATGGTTGCGACCAGCGCATCGGCCACGAAACCCATCAGCGCGTTCATCTGCACCAGCGGTACGTCGAGCTGTGGATTTCCTGCGGCTGGGGTGTGCATCTTGCCAACGAAATCAAGATAGTCGACCATCGCCCCGTCGTAGGGCTTGGTCACCAATCGCTCGAGATAACGCCCCAGATGTTGCTTGCGAAACTCGATTATCGGGTGCTCGAGTTCGAGTGCGTCAATCGATCCCGGAAGATCTCCTTCGAAGCCCGATTGGCGAGGTACGAAGTGCCGCTTCGTGGCGTCGTAAGCGAACAGTTTGTCATAAACCGCATCGACGAGACCGGGCACGAGCGGAGCCAACAGCGGTGCCGAACTGTGGACTGCGGCGATGTCATCCCCGCCGAAGCCAATAAATTCGGCCAAGTAATCGAATCGGTACGCTAAGTCGGATTCGAGTCGCGATTCGTCGATTTTTTTGAAGGGGAGTTGCTTCAATTGATTGTGCATGGTCATCTCCGCCTGCATAGACTAAACTGGATAAACTTATCTTGTTTAAGGAATTTAGGCAGAGCAAAACAGGATGTCAATGTCCTGTTTTAAGTTTTCTCAATTTCCATGGCAATAATCGCAGATGTTCTCACAGACGGTTGAATATGCTCTCCGCGCGATGGCTCTGCTCGCGACCAACCCGAGTGAGCCTCACAGCGTCGACCAAATCGCCACCGCGACTAAGGTTCCCCCCGCCTACTTGTCGAAGGTGCTGCAAAACTTGGCGCGGAAAGATCTCGTCAGCTCGCGGCGAGGAGTGCAGGGAGGTTTTCTATTGTGTCGCCCCCCCGATCAAATTACGATTCTCGACGTC
>JBGSWC010000159.1:0-16958 GCA_041752635.1 Pirellulales bacterium
ACGCTGAAATGGGCAACGATCGGCGTCATTGGTCAAGCTTGGCCCGAAAACCAACAATTCGTCCGCGATACCGCATTGCGGCTCGCACAAACAACCGTCGACCGATTGGCTAGCGCGGGCGATCAAAAGGCACTCGACGATTACCAGTCGCAGCTTGCCAACGCACTGAAACGCGATTGCTTGGTGCGAATCACTTGGACTGGCGATGCCGATCTCGACTTGGTCGTCGAAGAGCCAACCGGCACAATCTGTTCGATCCACGATCCGCGCACGATTGCCGGCGGCATTAACTTGGGCGATAGCTTTAGCGTCGCCGGCGGTGGCAACTCGGGCATATTCAGCGAGACCTACGTTTGCCCAGTTGGCTTCGACGGCGCGTACCGTGCCAAGATTCAGCCCGTGTGGGGCAAGGTGACAGCCAATAAAGTGACTGTCGACGTTTACACGAACTTTAACAGTCCCAATGCGACCCACGAGCGGCAGCAGGTCGAGCTAGGCAAGGATGGCGCGATTATCAACTTCGAACTCACCAATGGTCGACGCGAACAACCACTTGCGGCTGCCCACGTGGCTGCTGCAGCCGTTCGGCAAGAAAAGCTTGGGCGTGCTATGCTCAATGAACAACTCAGTTCGATGGCCGATCCCGGAGCGATTCCAGTGCGACCGGGTGCCGCAGAACAGAATCGCCGCAATCGCTTGCTCGCGGCGGGCGCTCGCGGCGCCATCGGGTTTCAGCCCGTCATCGAAGTGTTGCCCGAAGGCACACAGTTTAGCGTCACGGCAGTTGTGTCGGCCGATCGACGCTATGTCCGTTTCACGAACTTGCCCGGTTCGACGTTCTCGACCATCGGCGACGTCACGACCTTTACCTTCGCTGGTGCTGGTGCACCAAACAACAACGGCGGCGGAGATAATGGTGGTAATAACGGCGGAAATAATGGCGGTAACAACGGCGGAAACAATGGTGGAAACAACGGCGGAAACAATGGCGGCGGCGGCGTTGCCTTTTAAGGCGTCGCGGTCAATTTGGCCAGCCAATGCTCGCCAGCACTTCGTTTTGTCTCGCGGCCAGTTGGGCAATCGCCCCACTGGCCGCGTTCGTTAGTGCGATGAGTTCGTCGTGGCTAAAAGTGGCCTCTTCGCCGGTCCCCTGCACCTCGACATAACGCCCGCTGCCCGTCATCACAACGTTCATGTCGACCGCTGCTGCGAAATCTTCGCTGTAGTCGAGATCGACCAGCACACGGCCGCCCACGACGCCGACACTCACGGCTGCCACGCTCTCGGTGAGTGGCAGGTTGCCCGCTTCGTCCTGGCATTCGCTGGCCGCGAGCGCCAGCGCGAGTGCCACAAACCCACCTGTGATGCTGGCTGTCCGCGTGCCGCCATCGGCCCGCAAAACATCGCAGTCGACTGTGACCGAACGCTCGCCGAGTCGTTTGAGGTCGACCACCGAGCGAAGGCTGCGACCGATGAGCCGCTGGATTTCGGTCGTGCGGCCATCGACTTTCTGCCGCTCCCGCGGTTTCCGCGGACTCGTGCTACCTGGCAACATGCTGTATTCGGCCGTCACCCAGCCTTTCCCGTTGCCGACCATCCAAGGAGGCACGTCGCGCGACACGCTGGCGGTACACAGCACCATCGTCTGCCCCGCTTCAACGAGCACACTGCCCGCCGCGTTGGTCGCAAAGTGGGGCGTGAGTTTGAAATTCCGCAATTGATCGGCGGTACGATTCTCTGAGCGAAGCATTGTTTCTCGATGACATTGGTTGGATTTTCGACATCAAGAATAGTGCGAAAGCGAGTGAAAATGTAGCCACCGCCGCGAGACGGCCGCTGGCCCCAAAGCGAACGTACCAATGCGAACGCAGCAGCGGTCGCCGTTCTAGCGTCTCGCAATGACGAATGGCGAGGGGGGTAGCGTTGCCGACGGCTCTCTGGCTATTTCTTCAATCGCTCGGCGAACGACATGTGATTTGGCGTTGCCTCGAGGCTCGCCGCCATTTTGCCGAGTGCCTCGGTTTCGATTTGGCGAACGCGTTCGCGAGTGAGCCCCAATTGTTCGCCGATTTCTTTCAGCGTGCGAGGTTCATCGCCATCGAGACCGAATCGCAGCTTCAGCACGGTCGCTTCCCGCTGGTCCATCGTTTCGAGCATGGCCAGCACATGTCTTAGGCTATCGGATTCGACCAGCGTCTCGTCGGGGCTAAGCTGCTTTTCGTCCATCACCATGTCGCCCAAAGTCCAGCCCGCGTCGGCTTGGTCGGTTTGGGGTGTGGCGTTATAGATTTTGATCGCCTTCTTGATGATCGGCAGCTTCTTCTTCGGCAGCCCCAGGACCCGCGCGATTTCTTCGGGTGTGGGAGTCCGGTCGAGTTCTTCGGTCAGCCGAGCCGTCGCGCGACGCCACTTGCTGAGCAACTCGACCATGTAGGCGGGAATCCGAATCGTCTTGCCGGTGTTGATGAGCGCTCGTTTGATCGATTGCTTGATCCAATAGCTGGCATAGGTGCTGAACCGGGTACCCATTGCTGGGTCGAACCCTTCGACTGCCCGCAACAGTCCCAGGTTGCCCTCTTCGATGAGGTCTTGAAGTCCGAGTCCCTTGCCGGCGTAGCCGCGAGCGATGTTTACCACTAGACGCAGGTTGGCGCGGACCATGCGATCGCGTGCGGCGGTATCGCCATTGCCAATGGCGACGGCCAGCTCTTTTTCTTCGCGCGCATTCAGCAACGCCGTTTCGTTGATTTCGCGCAAGTAAGTCTCAAGTGGCGACTGAACGGCCGAGGCGGCTGTGCGTTTCTTGGTGTTCGTAGGCATTTGCGGAGAGTCGGGGGCGAGACGCGGGCGCGGGGCGAGGCTCGACTCACGGGTCGACAAGCCGGTACGCGGCAATGGGTGTGCTAGCAAGAGGTATCGACCCCCGACATCACTTGGCTGGAAAAATAGCCCACGAAGGCAAAGTGCGCCGCGTGTAGCGGGTGGGAGGATATTGCTAACTGAGAAACGCTCGCTGCACAAAGCGACGCGGCGAACCAAAGACGTTTGCACCATGCGCCGACAAATCTGGAATTCGCAATCCATCGCCTACCAAATAGAAAGACCCCGCACAGGTGCGACTGTGCGGGGTCGTTGGGTTGTCGCAATCAATCCGATCGGCGCGGCTATTCGGCCACTTTCTCGGCGACTTCTTCGCTGGCTTCTGCCTTAGCTTCCTCAGAGGCTTCCGTGTTGGCTACTTCGGTCGGCTCGGCGTCTGCGGCTGTTTCGTTAGCTTCCGTTTCATCAGCTTCGGTGCCACCCGCGGCAGTGCTGACTGATTCGGCAGTGGCCGCCTTGAAAAGTGGACCGCCACCGTCGCCGATTCCCCCTTTGAGTTCGGCAGCCGGAACACTCGCGGAGGGGGTATCGGTCGTCGTGCCGTCGAGTTCGATACCGTCGTCTTCACCCCATTCGACTCGCTTTCGCGAGAGGCCGATCTTGCGATCGTCGATGTCGACTCGCAAAATCTTGACTTCCATGTCGTCGCCGACATTAACCATCTCGGCCGGGTTTTCGACCTTGTGATCGGCCAATTCCGAAATGTGCAGCAGTCCCTCAAGCCCTTCTTCGAGTCCGACGAAGACACCAAAGTTGGTAATTTTGGTGACCTTGCCGGTTACCAGTTGGCCCGGTTCGTAGCGGCTGGGGATATCGGTCGCCCACGGGTCTTCGTCGAGTTGTTTGAGCCCCAGCGCGATTCGCCGGCGATCTTCGTCGACCGACAAAATCTTGCACTGCAGTTCTTGGCCCTTCTCGACGACTTCGCTGGGATGGCCCACTTTGCGAGTCCAGCTCATGTCGCTCACGTGCAGCAAACCATCGATTCCCTCTTCGATCTCGATGAACGCACCGTAATTGGTGAGGTTGCGAACCTTGCCTTTGACGACAGTGCCGGCGGGGTAATTCGAGATCGCCGCGTCCCAAGGATTTTCTTGGGTTTGCTTCATCCCGAGCGAAATCTCTTGTTTGTCTTCGTTGATATTAAGCACAACAACGACAACTTCGTCGCCGATGTTGACGAGCTCGGTCGGATGATTGATGCGCTTGGTCCACGACATTTCGCTGATGTGAACCAGCCCTTCGATACCATCCTCGAGTTTCACGAAGGCACCATAGGTCATCACGTTTACGACTTCACCTGTGACCTTCGCTCCGACCGGGTACTTCGTACCGACATTGTCCCAAGGGCTGGCATGTTTTTGCTTCATGCCGAGGGCGATTTTTTCTTTTTCGTAGTCGATATGCAGCACCATTACTTCGACTTCGTCGTCGATCTTTACCATTTCCGACGGATGGTTGATGCGCCCCCAACTCATGTCAGTAATATGCAGCAAACCGTCGATACCGCCGAGGTCGACGAATGCACCGAAGTCGGCGAGATTCTTGACCACGCCTTTGCGAATTTGCCCCGTCTCCAATTCTTTGAGCAGCGCTGTTTTCTTGGTCGAACGCTCTTGCTCGATGAGACTGCGCCGGCTAACCACGATGTTGCGGCGTTCGTCGTCGATCTTCAGCACCATGCACTCGATCTCTTGATCGATGTACTCGCCAATATCATGAGGACGACGAATGTCGACCTGACTCGCCGGCAAGAAGACGTTGACCCCAATGTCGACCAACAGTCCACCCTTGATCTTGCGAGTGACTGTCCCCTTGACGACATCTCCCTCGTGAACGTTTTCCATGACCGAGATCCACTTCTCGATCTTTTCGGCCTTCCGCTTGCTCAGCACAATCATGCCGCGCTCGTCGTGGCGACCGGCCACGTCTTCGACATCTTCGACGAGCACTCGAATCGTGTCGCCTATTTCTGGTGGTTTTTCACCTTCTTCCCATTCGTCGCGGGCTACCATGCCCTCGCTCTTGTAGCCGACATCGACGATGGCGAACTCATTATCAAGGCGCAGAATTTTGCCTTCGACGATTTGGTTGATCGATACGTCTTCAGTTTCTAGCCATAACGACTCGTCTGGCTCTTCTAGACCTATCGCGGCATTCCAGTCGTCGTCGGTTACTTCAAATTCACGAATGAGATTACGGTTGACCATGTGACTCACAATCGGCAAAACCGGCCATCGCCGATCCGCCTCGGGGGTTAGAGACGCTGCTAGCAGCCCATGGGCGCACGATGACCCACGATTTCGACCACTTTCAAGTCCCGTATCGTAGCAAACGCTGCGCAACCGGGCAATGCGTGGCAATTGATAGCGTCGCAATTCATCTAGTTCGAGCGACCGCAGCAACCGAATCGCTATTCGGCCAGCTCTTTTTTTTTCGCGCTGGGCACGGTAATTGCCCTGGTAGCCACCGGGCGGTCATTGCGCACTTGTCGCGCGGCTGCTCTTCGCCAATGCGAACTGAAACAGCGGCTGATTTTGCCTCAGCCAGACAACCTAGCGACCGATCGCCGCCTACGCTTTTCTAACGAAGTGTCGTGATCCAGCAACACGCCAGCGCCGCCGAAGCACAACTCGGCTGCGCGTGTGGTCTCGCTGGGCCGCCGCCATTAGTAATGCGATTTGGAAGGGGCGAATCGTTCCCAATGCGCGGCTTTCGCGGACCACCAGTGGCCGCTTGTCGGTCGCCTAGCGTCTGTTTTGTGCGCGGGTACATTAGGCCCGCTGCCAGGGGGTGTTTCACAATTATTGTGAAACGGACTCCCTAGTCTGGTGAACCGCTCGCAAGTTGCTGTCAGACAACGACTTGCGGCACTGTTCTCGACCTACTGAGGGCCCCCCAAGCGCAGAAAACGCCTGGCATAAGCGGCGTAAGTTGTTAATTAACAAGCGGTTACGTCGCACCGATGATCGCGCCACCAAGTTTGTGAATCAGCAACCTTTGGCAGACGTATGACGATCAATAAATTCAACCGAAAATGCTCGGCCAGATCGCTCAACGGCGGAATATTCGGGGAGTCGAGCGGGCTCTAACGTAATCGTTGTACGCCAAACGAGCTTCGGCACACATCTTGCTGTTATTCGAGTCGTGGTCGCTTTCTAAAGCTTACCGCTGTGTCAATTCACCACTACTTTTAGGTTCGCTACTGACTGAGTCAACGCAAGGAAAACTCTCATGGAATACACCAGCCCCGTTGCCCGCTATCAAACCAATTCCGACTTCGGATTCGGCCACTATGCCGACGAAGGCCAAGAACATCGCCGAAGCGACTACAGCCATAAATCTTTCAAGGCACTTCGCAAACGGGCCCGTCGCAAGAGCGCCGTTCACAATCCCGGGCCGGGAATCGGCGGACGCCGCAACAAGCGTTGTGTTTAGGCTCCACTCGCCTGTCATTTGGTTAAAAGGCGTTTAATTTCGTCTTCGACTTCAGTGATATAAAGGCTGCGGCTCACCACTTTTCCCTCGCCATCGACGAGTAGCATCAGCGGCAGCGTGTTGATGCCCAATTCGTTGGCGAGGCGGCCGTCGAGCCCATCGCCATCGGCCAACTGCTTCCACGGAATTCGCTGCTGAGTGACGTAGTTTTTCGCGATGTCGGTCGATGAGTCGAGGTTGACTCCGATAATCTCAAAGCCATTGCGATTGTACTTAGCGTACAGCTCGCCGAGTTGCTTCATGTCTTCTTTGCAGGGTCCGCACCAAGTGGCCCAGTACTGTATGACAACGACTTTGCCACGGTAATTTCGCAAGTCGACTTGACTGCCATCGAGCGATTTGCCCGCCAGCGGGATCGCTTTACCGATGGAGTCGAGCCGGCGAATCGCCCCGGCCGCCTTTGGGCCGGCCGGCGAGTCCGGGAAGTTGGACGCCAGTTTGCGGTACCACTTGGTGGCCGTCTCGGTTTCGCCAGCGAATTCGTTCCCCATGCCGAGTTGCAACATCGCTTCGCTGGCGTCGGGCGAGTCGGGATGGTCGGTGGCGAATTTTTCGAGCGATTCGAGCCAATTTGCCTGAATCTTCGCGACGTCAGCCTTGGGTTCGCGTTGAGCCAAGCCGTACTCGGCCCAAATGCGGCGGAATTGAACGTGGGCAATCGTATTGTCGTCGGCCTTTTGGCGACGGAGCTGGTCGGCTAGGCGGTCGAGTTTCGCGACGCCATCGGCATAGCCACTGGTCGATGCGGCGGCGCTAAGCATGTCGGCAAGCTGGGCATACCAATCGCTCTGCGCGTCGCGAGGGCTAATCTGTGCGAGCCGCATTAAGATGTCGGCCCGCTGCTCGGTTAATTTGGCGATCGCATCGGGACCGGCCGACTCCGCTTGACCTTCGAGCTTATACAGTTCGTCCATCAATTTTTGCATTTCGTCGCTCGGTGCCGTGCCGCCTGCATTGGTATTGCCGTTGGTCGTTTGGGCAGCAAATGAATAAGGCCCCGTCGGCGCCGCATCGTCGCCCATTTGGGGCAGCGTGACGAGCTTCCAACCGTTGTCGATCGCAATCAATTGGCCGAGGTAAACCTGCTCGGGCTTGCCGCCCGTTTCGACCAGCGCGGTTGCGTTGTCGTAGTAAATCACATCGCGTGTCGACCCATCGGTGCCGGCAGGTGCAAGACCCGGACGCGATGCACCAAAGTTGAGAAACTTCGACCCGGCGCTGATCGATTTTTGCTCTCCCGCCATTTTTGCAAAACCCGTGACGGCCGCTTTGCTGCTCTTGGTCATTTCGCTCGATGCGGAGTCACCCAGTCCGGCAGCGTTGATTTCGCGTTCGGTAGCGACCAGAGTCGAGAACAACCGGGCGTCGCGTGTGGCGAGCGCTGTGACTGCTAGCTCAGCGACTTCGTGAGGCGAGATCACCTTCCACGATTCGATGTCGCCATCTTCGTTGGCGTCGATGCCCCAGCGTGTGCCAGCAGTGTGGAACCAGCGATACTGGTCGGCCTTGCCGTTGAAGTTACCGTCGATGTCGCGATAGACCTCGCGGCCTTCCTTAAAATAGCTCCACTGATCGACCATGTTGTCAGCATTGGTGTCGGCGAAGCGGCGGAGCAATTCGCCCGCGCCATTGCGAACGACCCAAGCGGTCGTTTTCCCCTCTTTTTCGGCCTTAATCGTTGTCTGGCCCTCTTCGGCCGCGGTCGGCCGGTCGTAATCGACGTTGGCCTGAATCGGCTCAAACGCGAGCGCGTCCTTGACCGAGGGCCCCGCCGCGCGGGTTGCAGGGACGATTAGTAGGCTGATTACGACGATGATTAACGAGCGAGTCATGGCGAAGTGATTCCTTTTCTGGCAGTGCTAGGCCACCTTATTCTACGAGCGGCTTACCCGCAGAAATAGCACAATTCGTGGTGGGGCTGCTAGTCCATTCTGCGCCGAAAATGGCGTTGGCCGCGATGCGTTAGCAGATCGCTTTCGCTAAGCTCGGTCGCTAGCGTGCCGAAAATTAAATGCTCCGCAATGGCTCGTTAGCTCGCTCGTGCGTCGCGGCTAACTTACACCCGCCGAAAGTCTCGGCGACTTTCGCTACACTACGACGATGCCCGCCGCTCGACAACTTACGACCGCCGCCCTGTTCTTGCTGCCCTGGATTGTGGGTTTCGTGGCGTTCTTTGCGTGGCCTTTCGCCGCGACGCTCTATTGGAGTTTTTGCGACTTCGATTTGCTCACATCCCCTCGCTGGGTGGGGTTCGACAACTATCGCCGGCTGGCGGGCGAACTTGCTCAAGGCGCTGGATTCGGACAGGCGCTGTGGAACACGTTTTACTACGCAGCAGTCAGTGTACCCCTGTCGATTGCACTGGGTGTGGGACTCGCCACGCTGCTATCGCAACGACTACGCGGGGCGGCCATCTATCGGACGCTGTGGTTTCTGCCATCGGTTGTGCCAACGGTCGCCGTGGCGGTCGTGTGGATGTGGTTGCTCGATCCCCAAGCGGGGCTCGTAAACCTAGTGCTGCACGATTGGCTCGGTTTGCCCACCCAGTTCTGGCTCAAGAGCACCAGCGAAGCACTCAGCCCCAATTCGTGGCCGAGCGATGCGGTGGGGTCGATTGCCGGGTCGAAAGACGCGCTGGTGCTGATGACGCTGTGGGGTGTTGGCAACTTTGTGGTGATTTATTTGGCCGCGATTGGCGATATACCCGAGTCGCTGCACGAAGCAGCACGCATCGATGGGGCCGGTCCGCTCCGACGATTCTGGACCCTAACGCTCCCTTTGCTCTCGCCGGTCATTTTGTTCAACCTCGTAATGGGGCTCATCAAAAGTGTGCAAGCATTCACCGAGGTCTATCTCGTCAGCGACGGTCGCGGCGACCCGGCCGGTGCGTCGCTCATGTTGTCGTTGCATTTGTTTCTGGCCGCGTACCGTGACCTCGAAATGGGTTACGCCTCGGCAATGGCGTGGACGCTGTTGGTGGTTGTGTTATTGGTAACGGCCTGGCTCTTCCGTACGGCGCGGCACTGGGTGCATTACCAGGGGGCTTAAAAATGGTGAGCTGTGTTTTTCGACGCAAAGAAGCGGAGACGCAAAGAATCGCAGAAAATTTGTATTTTGCGGTTCAACTAACTCGAACGCTTTTTGATTTGGTGACCAACGTCGTTGTAAACTTTTCGTCCTTGCGCTTCTCTGCGTCTCCACGCCTTTGCGTCGTAGTTTTGTTAGTTGTGAGCGGTTGCAACGAGCCAGCAAGCGACGCTCGCCAGGAAGTCATATTTTGGCATTTCTGGGGTGGCAAAGACCGTCCGGTGGTCGAGGAGATCGTCGCGCGGTTCAACTCGCAATCGCAAGACTATCGCGTCCGCGCGGTGGCGATGCCGGGGAATAATCTTGACCTGAAATTCTTTCTCAGTGTTGCCGGGGGCGATCCGCCTGACCTGTTAAACCAAGACGACCCAGTCGTGGCCGATTGGGCTCATCGCGGAGTCATCGTGCCGCTTAGCGAGTTGGCGACGAGCGCAGAGGTGGCCGAGCTAAGCGAGTGGCTCTATCCAGCGGCGCGGGCGCTCGCGAGCTACGACGATCGGCTTTATGCGCTCCCCAACGGTCTCGATATTCGCGCACTCTATATTAATAAAACGGTGCTCGCTGAGCAGGGGCTAAATCCACCGACGACGATTGCCGAGCTCGACACGTTGGCCGAGGCAATTGCTCCCCCCAACGCGAGTGAAACGCTCGAGCGAGTTGGCTACTTGCCCGACCCGCGACGGCTGTGGGCTTGGGGAACCGTGTTTGGTGGCGACTTCTACGATCCATTGGCGACGAACGCCGACGAGCAGATCACGTGCGACGATCCCCGAATCGTCGCGGCACTCCAATGGATGGCCAGCTATCGCGACCGCTACGGCGCGAGCCGCGTGGCGGCGTTTCGGAGTGGCGACCAGGCGCTCAGCGGAGCGGCGTTTCCCTTGCTGCAAGACCGCCGCTACGCCGCGATTATGGATGGCCAGTGGCGGGTGCGTGACATCGAGCATTACACCGACTCACGGCGAGCCAATGGAGTGGTGGCCGATCAGTTCGCGGTAGTCGCGCTGCCAAAGCCGACCGAAGGTCGCGAAAACGCCGGATGGGTGAACGGCAATTTTTTCGTTGTGCCGCGCGGCGCCAGGTGTCCCGACGGGGCTTGGGAATTTGCCAAGTTCTGGGCCGGTTTCGACGGACACGAAGCCGATGCCGCGCGGGCGTGTGCCGCGGGGGGTTGGATTCCGGTGAGCGAGCGCGTGGCTGAGCGGCCAGAGTTTCAAGACTTCGTCGCCGCCCACCCACTCATGCAACCCTTTGTCGAACTCGCCAAGAGTCCCAGCCAAAGGCCGATCCCGCCACTGCCGGTCGCGTCCCTCTACGATCGCGAACTCCGCGACGCGGGGCAAGACGTGATGTATCGTGGCGCGGACCCACAACAGCGACTCGAACTGGCGGCCCAGCGCGTTCGCGATCGACTTCGCGCCGTCGAAGCCAACAGCAACCGCAATGACGCGGAGAAACAATGAAGCGCCTTGCCGAACAATTCGCCCAGCACATTCCCATGTTGCTTATCACAGCGGTAATGATCGCACCGTTGGTGGTAATGGTCGGCACTTCGCTCAAGAGCGCCAGTCAGATGGCAACCGAGCCGACATCGTTTGTGCCGCGCGAATTTGCCTGGGGCAACTACGCCGAAGCGACGAGCGTATTGCCCTTTTGGCGATGCCTTGCCAACACATTGATACTCTGTATCGGCAGCGTCATCGGGACCCTCGTGAGTTGTTCGCTGGCGGCGTATGCGTTTGCGCGGCTCGAATGGCCCGGCCGTGATGTGGTGTTTGGGCTCGTGATTGCCACGCTGCTGTTGCCTTGGCAGGTCACGATGATTCCCAAGTTTCTGTTGATTAAAGAACTGGGACTCTACAATTCGCTCGCGGCACTGGTGGTGCCGACGTTCTTTGGCGATGCGTTTTATATCTTCCTGCTGCGGCAGTTTTTTCGCTCGGTACCACGTGAGTTGACCGAGGCGGCGCGGATCGACGGGTGTAGCGAGTTCGCCATCTTCTGGCGGGTGGTGCTGCCATTGGCGAAGCCCGCGCTGGCGACGGTGGCCCTGTTTCAGTTCATCGCTGCGTGGAACGACTACGGAGGCCCACTGCTTTATCTGGCCGACCCCGAGAAGTTTCCGCTCGCCTATGGACTCGAACAATTCGTCAGCAGCCACAGCAGCGAGCAGCACCTGATGATGGCCGCGGCGGTGCTCTTCACGCTGCCAATCGTCGCGCTGTTTTTCTTCACCCAGCGGACCTTCCTAAGAGGAATCGCTACAACGGGTTTGAAGGGCTAGTTTTGACGCAAAGTAGCTGAGAAGCGCAAAGAACAAATTGAAACGGTGGTGCCAGTCCGATTTCGCAAGTTCTTCAGGGAAATGACAGGTCGCAGACGCGACACCGATTTATTGACAGGATAGCAGGATCGGCAGGATTAACAGGATGAGCGATGGCGATTAACTCACTCATCGCGTCGATCCGGCCGATCCCGTAATCCTGTCCTACCTTTTCCTTTACTCTGCGCTTCTTTGCGTCCCCGCGTCTCTGCGTCGAAAAAAACAGACTAATGGAAGATCAGTAAGAATCTTCCGACAACGGTGCTGCTTGGCGGAAGCCGTTAATGATTTGGTTGCTGCTGCCGTGTTGTTGGGGGTCTTCGCACTTGGCACCCCAAGGTGTCATGAGTTGTTGGTAGACGAGGTAGTCAATTTGCGAAAAGTCGATGCTGGTGCCACTCCCATCGGCCATGATGGCATTCGATTGGCCGCTCGGGTGATTCGAAGCAGGTCGCGCGTAGCAAGGCAAATTGGCCGGAAATTGAACTGTGTTTGGGTCGACGCCCAGACGTGCTTGTTCATCGACACCGGTGCAACTCGGCTGAGCCGGTGGTCCCTGAGGCGGGTAGGCGACAACCCACACCATGCCGTATTGCTGTTCGCCACCCTGAGCAGCGGTGCAACCGAGCCACGACGAAGCCCAAGTGAGATTGGTGGTGCTCGCTTGATCTTTGTGAATGTTCTCACCCAGCATGAGCGTGGTCGTGCGACCATCGCGGCAGGAGGTGAAGTCGGACTTAGTATTGCCAAGCGTGAGATTGTGGAACAACCCGTTGGCGACGACATCGCCCATGCCCGTTCCACTGAGGAAATTGAATTGACGATCGCGGTCCCAGGCCCCCGTGTTGACGACGTAGCTTAAACCGGCCGCGTTGCTGAGCGTGGTGACATCGGTATCATCGGGGCAGACGTAGACGTCGATCTTGCCAATCGAAGCGGGAGCAGCCGCTTGTTGAATTTGATCCCAGATGTCCTGGCGGTCGACTTCGGGAAGAATCACTCCCGACCAAGCGACAAGCGATTGATTGGCGTTTGGCACATTATCGAAGCCGGATTGGCTGAGTCCATTCATGGCGGGACCGACCCAACGGACACCACCATTGGGATCAATGCGTTTGACCGGTTGCACGTAGCCGGGCAGCTTTTGCTTGCTGGTTTCGTAGTTAATGATGCCGAGGCCAACTTGCTTCATGTTGTTAAGGCAAGTCGCCTTGCGTGCCCGAGCGCGGGCGGAGTTCACCGCCGGAATGAGCAGCGCGACCAACATGCCGATGATGGCAATCACCACCAGCAATTCGACCAGCGTAAAACCAAACGCAGAACCGCGACGATGGGTAGCACGGCGGGTAGTAGCTTGCATGATAGTCTTGCCTCCTCAGCAACAGCGGCAGCAGCCGCCCTTAATTCGCCCAACTAGAATTACCTAGCTAGCCGGTGGTGTGATAAGCCCCTCTGTATGAATCGAGCGCAGGTCGCCCCGATTATTCCCCATTATCGCCGATTCGTCAAAGGAAAGCCAGAGAAGCGGCCGAATTTGCTCGGCAAGCGACCCGCAAATGGTCGACTCCACCCTAAAGTGAGGCAAAATACGCTCCCGCCGTCCAGTTTAGAGCTGCGCGGCTGCTTGGGCGAAGCAATCGGCGATACGCTCGGTGATGGTCGCCACCAATTCGGCGTCGCTCAGCTTGGCGATGTCGTCGGGCGCCAGCGGCGCGCCCCACACCACTGCAATCGGGTGGGGGCGGGGGAATCTGGCCGTGCGGGGCCACGCCTGGTAAGCCCCTGCGATGGCCATGGGCACAACTGTCGCGTGGCTGCGGCGAACAAGCGAACAAAAGCCTGGCTTAAGTGGCTGAAGCTGGCCATCTTCGCTGCGGGTTCCCTCGGGAAATAGCAGCACGGCGGACCCATTTTTCAGGCATTTCAGCGTCGCGCGAATGCCACCGAGCCCGCTGCCATCTCGGTCGATCGGTATCGCGTCGTAACTGCGCACCAGCCAGCCAACCAATCCTGTGAATAAAGTGTCGCGAGCCATGATCGACAACGGACGCTTGGTGAAGCAACCAACCAACGGCGGGTCGAGGTGGCTCTGATGATTTGATAGCAACACGACCGGACCTCTGGCGGGCACATTCTTACGTCCACAAGTTCGCAGCCGAAATATGACCCGTACCGCCAACCCGAGAACCCATTGCGTAAGGCGATACCAGGCCAACTTCAGCATGGAGCGTTGAGCCATGGTTTTCGTTTGGTCGATCGGTTGATTGCGCCGAGCGCGCTAGCGTCGGGTGCGGAATGGTTGGAGCGGTAGGCAGTCAATGTTGAACGACAAAACCCGCGGCTAGCGCCGTCGGCTCAATGTTTGGTGCGGCAAGAATCGACAATGTGCCACAAACGCTCAATCACCTCGTCGGGCGACATGCCATCGGTGTTCACTTCGACCGCGCCGTTGGCCTTCATGAGCGCCCCAACGGGGCGCGTCGCGTCGCGTTCGTCTCGTTCATGCTGTTTGGCGAGCACGTCGTCAAAAGTTACATCTTCGCCGCGGGCAAGCAAATCGCTAAACCGCCGTTTGGCGCGTACTTGCTCGCTGGCGGTCAGAAAAATCTTGCACTCTGCATCGGGAAATACCACCGTTCCTTGGTCGCGACCTTCGGTCACCACATCGCATCCCTCAGCGGCGGCCCGTTGCCATTCAACCAGTCGGCCACGGACCGCCGGATGGTCGGCCGCGTAGCGGGTATTGGTCGTCATGGCGAACGTGCGGATCTCTTTGGTGACATCTTGGCCATCGACCAGCACGGCGTTGTCGACCAAGTCGACATGTATCTCCGCCGCCACTTGTTCGAGCGCGGCGTCGTCGGCGAGGTCGAGTCCCCGGGCGACAGCGGCCCACGTCACGGCGCGGTACATCGCCCCCGTATCGAGAAACTTAAACCCGAGTCGCTTGGCGAGCCCTTTCGCCGCGCTGCTTTTACCCGCTCCGGCGGGACCATCGATAGTGACGATCATCGGCGAGCGGGACGGATTTCGAGGCGAGGGGGCGAACAATTGCTGTGACGATTCTCGTTTCGGAGGCGCAAATCGGCAACCCCCAAGCTTGCTTGAAGGCTTCAAGTCTTCGACGCACAGCCGCACGGTCACCAAGTCGACAAGAATCGCAAAGAAACGCTCATCCCGAATAACTTCCCGAAATTTGAGGGAGTCACAACGTGGAGCCCCTCACTTACGTTTCAGGTTGAGATTGAATTTTTCTTCTTCGCGCTGCTTTGCGTCTCCGCGTCTTTGCATCAAAAAATCTCAACGGCTGCCAAGCTCGATCTTCCGAAACAACGGCGCGTGCCGGTAGTAGACTTCGAGCGTACAACAGGCGAGCGCCGTCATGTAGATGCGGCCCCCCTGTGGTCCGTGGGGCGAGTCGGGGTCCCAACTGCCTTCTTCGTGTCCGCGACGAACTTGGGTCGTGACAAGAGCGTCGCGAATCGCCACATTCCAGCGGTCCCACTCGCGGCCTCCCCAATGGTGCATGACCTGGGTCGCGTAATACCAATAATAAATGTTGGGCTTACCGCGATCGGGCAGGTGATTGTCGACCAGCCAATTGACCCCCACGGCAAGCCCACGATCGTCGCGGCGGGTGCCGAGGTACATGCGGCTCAACAGCCCCTCGGCCGTCATGGCCGGTGTCGGACCGCCGTGCGATTGATAGGCATACCGTGAACCAATGCGATCGGTCTGCACCGTGTCGAGATAGCGACTCGCCGCGACCAGCGCAGCCGAGTCGACATTGAGTCCGGCGGCCCGCGCGCTGTGCAGGGCCATGAGTTGCCAACCGGTAACGCTCAAGTCGCCCGGATCACCCGGCCCATAACGCCAGCCTCCTTTGCGATGCTGAGCATACTCGACAAACTCGATCGCTCGCTGCGCGGGGTCGCGGAGCTTTTCATCGCCCGTCAGCGCATAGGCATCGCATAGCGCGATCGTCGCTAGTGCGTGAACATACATGCCCGAGTTGCCTTCGCTCCGCGAGCGAAGATCGCCATCTTGGCGTTGTACCGACAGCAAGTACTGCAAACCGTGGCTGACTTCGTCGCGATACATACCGCTACGGTGAGTTTGTCCAGCGCCGAGCATCGCTTGCAGGACGAGCGCTGTGCCACCTGAGTCGCTATCGAGTCGAGCCGCTCCGCCACAACGTCCATCGCAATCCTGACATCGGTTAAAGTGCTGTAGCGTCCAACGGCCATCGTCCGCTTGATGGTGCGCCATCCACCTGAGTGCACGCGCGACTGCCGCTTCGGTCAGCGTGGTGCCTCCCTCTTGGGCGACCACTTCGCGACGGATGCGAGGATCGCGAGCGCTGAGCATCCGGCGATAAGGGTCGTCGGAATTCATGCTATCGGCCACTCGCGTGAGTGGCGGCAGGTTCGGCGCCGCCTCTTGCGGGCCGATCGCTAATTGTTCGGCCCACTCCTCGGCTTCAACAAGTTCCGCCACTTCGACCGGGCTCGGCTGTGGCCTTTCGAAACCGACCGGCGCAACTTGGTCGTCTTCGATCAATGCCTCCTCTCGCTGATCGCTCCGCAGATCGACACTCAGATTGATGGTGTCGTCGATGATCTCGGTTTCGCCCCAACCGAGCAAAGCAAGCAACAACAACAGCAACAAGTGAGCGATCACACTCGCCAGACAGGCCAGCAACTCGTTGATCTGCCGCCATAATCGCTGCCGACGCAGCACCCGGGGGGGCGGCAATACGCTGGCGTCGCGGGGCGGGCGATCGAGCCCGGGTGCGAGCGAGATGGCAACAACGTCGACTCGCTCGCTCGGTTCGGCGGTGGCCAACGTCGCCAGACCATTGCCGGTCGCTGGCTTCTTGACTGGACGCTTCTTCGCCGACGATTTTCGCGCGATGTACTCCAACGCGATGGTCGTGTCACAGCGATAACAGATCGCCACGCCCAGCCAACGTCGCACCGACATCGGCATGCCACACTCGGGACACTGGCACCCCTCGACAACTCCATCGAGCGGCATAATATCGCCGGGCAGTTCGTGAAGTTGGGTGGGCAAGAGGCTTGCGTCCGAATGAGAGTTGAGCCGACGGCGCTAGCCGCGGGTTTTCGCTTGATTGGTAGCAGTTTGTTTCTTAACCGCGGCTAGCGCCGTC
>JBGSWC010000160.1:0-6288 GCA_041752635.1 Pirellulales bacterium
AGCCCTCCGGCGATCAGCCAATCGAGCGCCGCCTCGGCCGTCGCGACAACGACCCGGCGATGAAACACCGTGCCGACACTGGCGCGAATCGTGTTGGGATTCCACAGGTCGATCACCGGATCGGCCACGATCACGCCATCGGCACCGGCGCCGTCGGCCGTTCTGAGAATCGCCCCCAAGTTGCCTGGCTTTTCGACGCCCTCGACAACAACCACCAGCGGTCGCTCGGGCAGTTCGAGTGAATCGAGCCCCCGCGTGGTGGTGGCGACCACCGCGATCGCGCCATCGTAGCGATCGCCATAGGCGAGCCTGGCGAACAGCTCGCGATCGAGCCGAAACGTTTCGCAACGCGTTTTCGTGGCAATCGACTCGAGCAACGCCCGCTCGTCATCGGCGATCAACTCGTCACAAATAAACAACTGCTGCACGATCGCGCCAGCGTCGTAGGCCCGCTCGACTTCGCGAACCCCATCGACCAGCGTCGCCGACGCGGCATCGCGACCCTTGCGGTTGCGGAGCGAGATCGCCTGTTTGAGTTTCGGATTGTGGCGACTGGTAATGTGCATGAACGTCGATGTTAACGAAACTAGAATGAGCCGTCGACGTGCGTCGCCGAGTGTCGCGACACCCACCTGTGTGCGACCCGAGAATTTACGTCCACGACTCCTATCTTCAGCTCAAGCGACGAGACTCGACAAGACACAAGTCCTCCGACATACACCAAGATCGTCAGGCGGAATCAAACGAGGACGCCCAATTACTTGGTTTCGTTTGGAATGAAACGACAAAGCATGAAAACTCGTTTGGTTCATGGAACTTCCCGACCTGCCAATGCATCCAACGGTTGGCCCGTTGTCTTTTTGTACTCAGGAGATATTCCAATGTCCCCAAGATTGTTGCTGTTTTCGAGTGTTTTACCCCTGTTTTTCGCTCCCGCCGCCTGGGCTGATGAGGCCATCAGGGAAATAGAGCGCATACAGCCCAAAGCAGCGGCGTTCGACCTGGGCGTGGCAGAAAAACCGCTGACGATCGAATCGGCTGATGAAGCCGCTACGCATTTCGACGCCGAAAATTTGGCTACTCTGAAAAAGGAGGTGGATTTCAGCAAGCAGAAGGTTCTGTTATTTGCTTGGCGTGGCTCGGGCCAGGACCGCATCGAATACGTCGTACTTGAGTCATTCCCTGAGCAGGTTCGTTTCAGCTACCAACGCGGTCGCACGAGAGATCTCCGTCAGCACGTCAAGGTGTTCGTTATCCGCTCGAACGTGGAATACAGTGTCAACGGCAAGCTGGTTACGGGCAAACTGGGTGGGGGCGTGGAGGTCAAAGAGGATGGCCAGTGGAAACCGGCCAAATTGCCGCTGGCCGGAGAAAAGGCCGTCGAAGTCAGAGTGCGTGGCACGCTCAAGCGTGGAATCATGGCCATCGGCGGCGAGACGACCGGCACGATCATTCGCTTCGGAAAAACGACTTGGGAACTCGACTTGGGAAAAAACCCTGCGCTCGGCCCAGCCGCCGAAAAGCTTGACGGCAAGCGAGTGGTGGTGATCGGCACGGTTCGCACCCAGCCAGGAGTCGAAATCGCTGAGCGAACCATTTTGACCGTCGCGTCGATCGCCCCGGCCAAGGAGAAGAAGGCGGAGTCAGTGAAAACTGCTCCCGAAAAAGCCCCAGCGGCCAAACCAGACGCCAAGTGACCGTTTGCAGCAGCCGATCCTGTGGTCGTCGCGCAGTCGACGGTCGGAGTCATGGTGCGTATACCTGTTCGGTTCGCCTGGACTCTCAAGGTGGAAAAAGCACTGAAAGGTGAAGTGAGTGCATTCCGACGGTATTCGCGGTCGCCATGGCTGGAAAACCAAAGGTTATGTCAAAGGGGGAAATGCCTCCATGGTTGAAGACCGCGCAAGCCCCATCCCGTGTCTTCTTCCTAAAGAAGAACGCAAAGAACGGCGAGGACCCTCTGCGTGCCATGCCGTGGACGACGGAACTGGAAAAGTGCCTGCTTTCCGGAACTAAAACCAAGGAATGACTTCGAACCACTGTTCAGGGCAGCAACGCCCAAGAATCGAAGATAAATTCCCCTGTCAGAGCGAAAAACTTGTCCTAAACCCGCGAACGGTAATCACTTTGAGGTGCAAGCTGCTACAATAGGAAGCAGTACGAGCCTGCTAAAGCCATCTGGAAAGGGCTTTCTGGCAAGGCAACTCAATTCAAATCATTCGAAGAGTTTGAACTAGCGAAAAACCGTGACGAATCAATGCACACGACAGCCCGCCGGGCGGTCTATCGTGCAAGATTCGTGGCGGTTTTTTTATTGATCTCCCCGGGTACTTCTTCTGAGGAGCAATTCATTGATCAATTCCCGAATTCGCCATGAACCACAAACACAAGTTCCAAGTCGAGCACTACCCGATTGGCACGATGTTCAACAACGATCGAGTGACGGGTCACAACGAGACAGCGTCGTGGTAACGCAAATCTTTTTTGCTATGGCAGTTCTCAGCTTGGTCTTCTCGGCGGCTACGGGGGCGGCCGCCGCCTCGATCGACTATCGCCCTGCGCTGATTCCGATAGGTGAACCGCCACTCCCTGTGCCCCTTGCGATCGAACCACAGAATCCGACCACCGCCGACACGATTGCCTTCACCGCTCCACTCGACGGCGAGCTTTATTCAAACTCCTGTTTCGCAGCCGTGGCCCATGTCGGACTGCCCGTTCTCGATATCGACGCCGAGGCTCGCACGATCAACATCTCTTTCAATGGAATTTCTTCCGAGCGTTGCATCCTCGTCTACGACCCCGTCGTGGGTGCATTTGGGGACTTCGGCAAGTTGTCGACTGGTGACTGGACATTCCTTAACAGCCATGGAGGTTCGCTGAACTTCACCGTCGTGCCCGAACCCTCCAGCCTGATCCTCTTTGTCGCGGGCGCGATTGGACTGCTGGGGTGTGGATGGCGGCGAAGAACGCGCACGACCTAACCGCGACCTGACGGGGCGCCCCAGCCTTCCGATTCTCTCCGGCAACGGCTCACCCGATCGACTCAACAACATCCGGGCCTCAACAAGCAGAACCGTCAGTAAAACTCGCCGTTAATAGTCGTATCATCCAGCGACAGCGGAGGGAGCGACGACCTTCGTTTCCAGGGGGGAACGGTACTGCCCAGTTATTCGCCTTTTGTTTGGCGTCACCCAAGCTGATGTCCGTCACGGGCCCGGTGTTTCGGTTATCATAGGCAACAGTGGTTCTGCCCACTGTAGCACCGAGAACCGTCACCATCTTCTGCCCCGAAAGACTTACCCCATGCTGAAGACATCCGTGAGTTTCGCAGCGCTGGCTAAAATCGTCCTCCTCACTCCGATCGTCCTGCCCGCCCTGGCTCACAGCGCCGAGCCGAGCAAGGGACCGTTGAAGGTCTTTCTGTTGGCTGGCCAGTCGAACATGGAGGGGCAAGCGGTTGTCGATCTCGACCATCCCGAACACTACAACGGTGGCAAAGGAACGCTGGTCCGCGTGATGGCGGAGTCGAAGACACCCGAGCGGTACGGCCATCTCAAAACACCCGACGGCGATTGGTCGCAACGCGACGACGTGTTCGTTCGCTATCGTACGGAAAACGAATTAAAGCGGGGACCGCTCAGCATCGGCTTTGCTGTCTACCCGGGGCGTCATCACTTTGGGCCGGAGTTGCAGTTCGGCCATGTCATGGGCGATTGCTTCGACGAGCCCGTGCTGCTGATCAAGACAGCTTGGGGCGGCAAAAGTCTGTACAAGGACTTTCGCCCCCCGAGCGCCGACGGCGAGACCGGGCCCTACTTTCTGCAGATGATCGCCGAATACAAAGCAGCGATTGCTGCCGTCGATAGCGATTTCCCCGCGCTTGCGGGCCGCCAGCCCGAACTGGCCGGATTCGTTTGGTTCCAGGGTTGGAACGACATGTTCGACGATCAAGCCCGCGCCGAATACGCCGACAATCTTGTGCGATTGGTCGACGACGTGCGAGCCGAACTGAAAGCGCCGGCGCTTCCGGTGGTGATTGGAGAACTCGGCAATGGGGGGCCCGACGCCGATAAGAATATGCTCGAAATTCGCGCCGCCCAAGCCACGGCGGCCGAGCGAATCAAACCCGCGGGCTCGGCACTGTTTGTGCCGACCTCACACGTCGCCAGGCCCGCCGAACAGTCGCCCAACACCGGACACGGCCATCACTGGTTCGGCAACGCCGAGAGCTATTTCCTGATCGGCGACGCGCTGGGTGAGGCGATGAAGAAGCTTTGCGCGCGGTAGGTGGGCGATAGGGGGCATGTCTCTTGTCGGTGTCGTCGTTGTGGTCACAGGGTAATTCTGCACGATAAGAGACCCGACCACTTTTAGCCGTCAATCACAACCGCCAATCTAAGCTTATCGACCCACAACAGCCATGCCTTGCACCGCCGACGATATCATCGACGCACTCCAGCTTGTTCCGCTGCCCGAAGAAGGGGGCTTCTATCGCGAGACTTACCGAGGCAATCTGTTGATTGCTGAATCGGCCCTGCCCGACGTATACAACGGCAATCGCAACGCATCGACAGCCATCTATTACCTAGTCACGCCCGACGAGTTTTCGGCCCTCCATCGATTGCCTAGCGACGAGGTGTTTCACTTCTACGCCGGCGATCCGGTCGAGATGCTGCAAGTCGCCGAGAATGTCGCCCCCGAGCGAATCATCATCGGCAGCGACATCCTCGCGGGCCAACAGCCCCAAGTCGTCGCCCCCGGCAACATTTGGCAAGGCACACGCCTCGTCCCCGGCGGAGCCTGGGCACTGCTCGGCTGCACCGTCGCCCCCGGCTTCGACTTCCGTGACTTCTCGCTGCCGAGCGCCGACGAACTCGACAGGCTCGTCGCGCTTTATCCCGATTGGGCCGAACCAATTCGAGCACTCACGCCGCGAAAGTCGATTGATCGTGAGTAATGCCACAAGACGTGCTTGGAACGAGGTGCTCTTTTGACGCGATCACACGATCGTCAGGACGACGAGACAACCGAGCGCGATGGGCTCACTCATCCGGTCGAGTTGGCTCATCTTGCAATCCATTCTTTTTTCGAAATTTGGTTGGTACGCCCAACCCTCGTAGGGTGGCTGTGCCGGGATGGCGGTCAAAACCCGCGTCATCCGCCGCAAGGGTTCGCTGTTTTGATCGGCGGCTTCTCGTTCAACTCAACACCAGCGTGCCGACCGACGTGTCTTTCTCAAACGCCTCGATGTCCGCGCAGCTTGGTCGAGAAGCAGCTTCATGCGACAGATACCAACATGCTGCGTTCTCGCTCTGCGGCATAAGCCAAGCAGGCCTGGATGTCCTCCGCCGTGAGGTACGGGAAGTCATCGAGCACCTCGGCAACGGTCATTCCCGCCGCCAAGTAGGATAGCACATCGAAAACGGTAACTCGCATACCGCGGATGCAGGGCCGGCCACTGCGCTTTCCCGGCTCGATAGTGATCCGTGATTGCCATTGTTCGTTCATGAGAAATCTCCGAGAGAAACCATCGTACTGTGGCACGATTTGGTCGTCACCAGGTAGTTTAACCAGCGAAGTCGGTGGAAACCACTCGGGCGAAAACGAGCGCGGGCGAAAACGGGGCCACCCATCTCCACCGGTGGGTGTAGTTCTTGGTCAAACGAAAGTCAGCCATCCACGGTTGCCTCGACCGGTCGTCGATAACTCACTTCACAGCAACAAGTTGCGGCAACTCACGGAGTTCCATTAGGATGGCTGTCCCCCAGGAGCAAGCTGTTTTTGGTCCACACGCCGATCGGGTGTGAGCCTCACGGTGGAGGGTGGAGAATGCGAGATCATTGCCGTGCCCGTGCTCCCTCGCGATTTCGCAAGGTGAAGTGGGCCGCGAGAACTTGCATGTACCGCAAAACCGTGAGGGAGCGAGTCGAGTTGAAGGCGAGTTATGTCAGCTTGTTCGCCACAATGAGGATGGGTGTCAGCAACAAAGACACCCTACGCAACCCTACGGGCTGTCTCCCTCATCTCGTTCGGCCATCAACTTTCGGATCGCGCGCTCCGCCCCCAATCCGATCAAGTCCTTAAGTCCAAACTCATTGAGAGTTTGATGCTGCGACAGAATCTGTTCGATGTTTGTCAAATGAAGATCAGGGCCAGCGCACACTAAGTAGCTTGCAGGGCAAGGACTTGCGCGAGGAAGTGGTTGCTCCAGCCGGCGATTCGCTGTTTGCTACGGATACTTTCTTTCGATGGGTGTTGCTTCAAGAGGCCGACTGCCAACCGGCGTAG
>JBGSWC010000161.1:0-1513 GCA_041752635.1 Pirellulales bacterium
GCCCTGCTCATATTGCATTCGACAGAAGACACGATCGTGCCAATCGATCAGAGTCGCCAGTTGCTTGCCGCACTTGCCTCGAAGCACAAAGAATTCGCCTTTGAAGAGCTGGCTGGTGATGTACACGCTTGGTCGGCCATCGACGGAGCCAAGCAGAAGGCGAGCGATTTTCTCCGCGATGAGTTGGCCGAGTCGCAAACTCTGACTCCTTTTGTTAATTTCGCGACGGCCGATTTGACGCAATCGTCGTCTTATCGCTGGGTGACGATTTTGCAACAACTGCAACCACGCGAGCTCAGCCGTGTCGAGCTGGTGGTAAAAGAAACCCCCGCGGCGATTTCCGGAAAAACAACCAACGTATCGCGGATCGAGCTCGACGTCAGTATGTTACCCGAAGGCAAGCCCTTCTACGTGCAACTCGACCGCAGCCGACCGGCATTGTTTCGCGAAGTTCCCGACGACAAGAAAGTGCAACTCGTTTTACGCGACGATGGTCGCTGGGTGCCGAACGCGAAAGACACCGGCCTTAAATCGCCCCAGCGGGGCAGCGGGCTCAAGTCGGTCTTTGCCAATCGGCCGCTGCTCGTCTACGGCACCAGCGGCACCAGCGAACAGCAGGCGTGGGCCAAGAGCAAAGCCCACTACGACGCCGAAACGTTCCTGTATCGCGGCAACGGTCGACTCGAAGTGATTCCCGACACCAAGTTCAGCGATATCGACACGGCCGATCGCAATGTCATCTTGTACGGTAACGCCGATACCAACAGGGTATGGCCCCTGTTGCTTTCGACCAGCGATGTGCAAGTCCGCGGCGATGGACTCGTGGTCAACACCCGCCCCGAACAGGGAGACGATCTGGCTGTGATCATGGTCCGCCCACGACCCGATAGCGATGTCGCCCAAGTCGCCGTCATCGGCGGAACGGGCCTCACCGGCATGAGGCTCACCAATCGGCTGCGGTACTTCACCGCTGGCATCGACTACCCCGACCTGCTGGTCTTTGGCCCCGGCACCCTCGTCGACGGCACCGCCGACGTCCGCATCGCGGGCTACTTCGATGGCCAGTGGAAGCTCGACGATGCCGACATCGCTTGGCGCGACTTGGCTTTCTAACTATTCAGCGCTTTCAAACTATTCTGCGACAATTTCCTCCTTCGGTTCGTGAATCAAATAAGCTAACTCCACGCGCCCATTCGCACAGCGAATCGCTTTGGCTGAAAGCTCGTTAGGTTTTGATCGTTTTGACCCCGAAAAGGCAAACACGATTGGAGGGGACAAAACCCCGAATTTTGTCTCGCCGACAACTTTCAAAAATCACTTGTTTTCCAGTCGATTTCGCACATCTTCAGTGAATTTCGTACCTGGGTTTTGACTGACCAGTTGGCGCCGTTTTGGACAAAACCCATTTTTGAGAGTTGAGAGTCGAGTGGGGAGAGTCGAGAGGAAAGGATTGGTAGCATGGGCGTCCCCGCACGTACGACGCAGCACCCAAGAGCCGTGCCCGTAAGGGTTC
>JBGSWC010000162.1:0-8139 GCA_041752635.1 Pirellulales bacterium
TCTGGAAGACACGAGAGCCATTCGACTGTGATCGCTACATCGCCAACCTGAAACAACGCTGCCCAGATATCATTCCCTACCTCGCCCAAGAAAATTGAAAATTATTGCCAAGACCCCTTGCCTAGAACTCAGATGTCTGCACCTTTCGTAGTGACGCTACTAGGTGATCGTAACGAATACGTGCGCAGCCGAGCGATTCGAGCTATTTCATCAGCAGTCGAAACCGATAGAGCGACTCTCGCCTTTCGGCAAAAGGTATTTGATCCGCTCGCAAGACTTGCCTTTCGGCTCGCGACATCTGGTGCCGATGATGCGCCGCGGTGCCTCCTCGCTCTCGATAAGGAGGCAGCAATTCGCGTGTTATGTCATCCACAGCGTATGCGAGGCGACCAGGAGAATCTTCACAACGTGCTCCGAGCATTACGCGAAGCAGACGTGACAATCGCCGAGGATACACTGCTAAGGATCATCAGCGTCGTCGAAAATGAAACCAGCCGGTCAGCTCATCGGTCACACGGCGAAGCCCTGATGATGCTAGCCGCATCGGGAGCCGCTGCAGCCGATGTAACCATTCGCTCCGCCATCGAACATCCAGAGCAACGGGTCCGCGAATACGCCGCAAAAGCGTTACTGCTTGCACAAGGTCTTGAAAATCCGGTCGACAAAGTCTGGGACAAATATCGAGACGAGGGTTGGCAGAACCTAAGCATCGCCCAGCGGCACGTTTTAGCCGTGCGGATTCTTACCGACGAAGTCAAGAACGGTGGCTTCCTGCAATATTTTGTTAACAGCAGCGGCGACAACTGGCCAGATGCTGAGAAGGGCCTCGTTGCAATTGGTGCAAACAACGACTTGCAAATTTTCCGGGAGGCTCTAGCGAGATTTAGCGCGGGCGAGCCGAGCGTCGACCGCCGTTTGAGGCACAAGCAAACCGCTGAGATTGCGAAGCAATCTGACCGACCGTTTGAAGCACTTGAGAAACAATTTTTTAAGGATAGCGATGCTCGTGAGGTGTTACTAATGAAATACATCACCAAGCACGCCGAATACTTTGGAAAGAACGTCGAGTAGTTCCGCTGAATGCCATTCTCGATCCCCAACCTATCGCTCGTCGTCCTCATCGGCCCCAGCGGCTCCGGCAAGAGCACATTTGCCCGCAAGCACTTCCTGCCGACGGAAGTGCTGTCGAGCGATTGTCGCAGAGGGTCACTGCTGAACCACTGAATGAATCTTGTCGTCAGGCGTGACTCGGCAAACCGAATCGTGGCAACCGAGAGAGTGCAATGCTAAACTGCGTGCTCGATGCCACAAAAAAACGTGAATAACTCGATAGGAAATATTGCAGTTCGCGGCTATAATGCCGGGCGGAACTAAAAGAATATTGAGAAGGGGCTCTAGTATGAATGACGTAAGGAACGGGAAGTGGTGCGCCGTGATGCTCGCCGTGCTATTCGCGGGTGTTGCTCACGCCCAGGACCCGGTACAGGTATTCATCCTTGCCGGCCAGTCGAATATGCAGGGGCACGGCTGGTTCGACGATACGACCAACAACGGAATCGACGAGTTGGGTACGCTCCGCAAACTCGTCGCGAGCAATCCCGGCGGTTACGGCCACTTGCTCGATGGCAGCAATAACTGGATCACCCGTAACGACACCTTCGTTTACACCGTCGATGGCAACAAGTCCGGCGGCCTTAGCGTCGGTTTCGGGGTGGACTCAAATCGCATGGGACCGGAGCTTGGTTTCGGCACCGTCATTGGCGACACCTACGGCGAAGATGTTCTCATCATCAAAGCCAACTGGGGAGGTAAGAGCCTGAAGACCGACTTCCGGCCCCCTTCGGCTGTAATTCGCGATGGTGGTGAGGTGGGCTTCTATTACAACGAAATACTCAATGTCGTCGACAACGTGCTCGGCGACATCGGCACCTATGTTCCGGGCTACGCGGGGCAGGGCTACGAGTTTAAGGGTTTCGGTTGGCACCAAGGCTGGAACGACCGCGTCGACCAAGACGCGGTTAATCAATACGAAGACAATCTCGTCGACTTCATTAACGACATCCGCTTCGACTTGGGCGCGGCAGAGTTGCCTTTCGTGGTAGCCAACACGGGCATCGGCGGCCCCAACGAATCCAACTCGCGAGCCCTCGCACTGATGCAAGCTCAGCTTAACGTCGGCAATCCGGCACTCTACCCCGAGTTCGCCGGCAATGTTGTCTCGATCGATACCCGGCAGTTCTGGCGCGACGCGAGCATCTCGCCGATCACCAGCGGTAACCAAGGCTTCCACTGGAATCAGAACGGCGAAACGCACTATTTGATGGGCGAAGCGATGGGACAGGCGATGGCGACCATGTCGGCCTACGAGCCCTTTAAATCGTCCTATCTCGAAGTCAACCAGCAAACCGGCGAAATCAAGATCGTCAATCCGGGCGACAACGCCGTGTCGTTTGACTTCGAGGCCTACCAAATCAATTCGCCAAGCGGGGCCCTCGATCCTGACAATTGGGTTTCGATCGCCGGCAACTACGACGGAGCGGGCAACGACTCAGTCGACGACGGCAACTGGACGATCGATCAAGCGAGCACAAGCATGCTGGGCGAGTCGGCCGACATGGGCGGCAACGATGGCTCAATTGCGATCGGAAACGCGGTGAGCCTTGGGGTCGGCGCTTGGATCCAGAACCTCAATAAGGACCTTAGCGCCACCTATACTGACACCGACGGAACCGTCAAAACCCTCTATATCCAGTACACCGGCAACGACAACATTTTTGCCGACCTGAACTTCAATGGCTCAATCGGCATCGCCGACTGGGGTCTCTTTATCACCAATGCCCAGTTCGACATGACCGGCCTGACCGCGCCCGAGGCCTATCAACTCGGCGACCTCGATGGCGATTTCGACAACGATCTGAGGGACTTCGCCCTGTTCCGTAGTGCCTTCGAAGTCGCCAATCCGGCACCAGGCGCTTTCGCTGCCATGTTGGCCGAATACGCCAATCCCGTACCCGAGCCCTGTTCGTTGTGCTTGCTCGCTGGGGTGGCGGGGTTCGTTATTTTCCG
This sequence comes from Pirellulales bacterium, assembly GCA_041752635.1. GTDB lineage: Bacteria > Planctomycetota > Planctomycetia > Pirellulales > Lacipirellulaceae > JBGSWC01. Next base: position 3,067 of record JBGSWC010000162.1, read on the forward strand.
ACGCCGTTAATACACATCGCCGCACGATTGGGCGGCATCATTGGAGCGATGAAACGTATGACCACAACTCTGAAACAAATGTTAGCGGTGGCCCTTGCCGTGGTGGCGACCACCGGCACTGCCGGCGCGGTGATCACCTTCGAAGCATTTCAGTCCTGGGAGCCGAATTCTGCGTTTAACGGTGCGGTCTTCGACGCCCGAATAGGCGACAAGCTGGTCGTCATTGTGACGGGTGAGCACAACTTCAATGGGTCGGGGAACGGCAACATCAACAGTATTACCTACGATGGCGTTTTATTGACCGAGGTAATTGATGTCGACCCCTCCGTGCCGATCTTTCAGGGACCTGGCAACGGCGACACGACCAGCGGCATTTGGATTCTCGACGATCCACGGACGTTCCACACGGGCGGCGTGCTGGGGGCTTCGGTCGCAGGTAACGGAAACAACTATGTGTTTACGGCGATCGCGCTGTCGGGCACCGCGCCCGGTGTTGGCGCGACCGCTTCCAACCCAGGCTCGGCCTCAGTCAACCTCACCACGACCGCGCCAAATTCGATGGTCATCTCAAGTCTCGGGATGGGGGGGGCAGGCAGCACTGCTGATGTGAACGTAGTCAATCCCGTTAGTCCGTCAGGCGTAATCGAGATCGACGCGCTCGAGGCCGGCAGCAACTGGGCTGGCCATGTCGTTGCCCGCAGTTCGATATCGTCGCCTGGCCTCAACACTTTCTCGTTTAACTCACCCCGCACCGATGTGGTTCCGCTCGCGGTCGAAATCCTCGAAGGCGATCCGCCGCCGGCGCTCACGCTGCAGGTCAATACTGTGACCGGCGAAATCAAGTTTTTGGGCGACTCGACTGGACCAGTCGCGATCAACTATTACGAAATTCTTAGCAGCGGCAATTCGCTCAATGACGACGATTGGGACAGCCTCGCCAATCAAGATTACGATGGCAACGGTCCCTCCGACGGGTCGGGCAACGGTTGGGAAGAAGCTGGCGGTGCCGGTCCCCACGCTATTGCCGAAGGCTACTTAATTGGGGACAGTCTTGTCGACACTGACTCGCAAGTGAGTTTGGGCAAGGCGTTCAACACCTCGGTCAACAACCAGAATCTCGTCTTCAACTATCGGACTGACGCAAGCAAGATCGTTTCGGGCGATATCGAGTTTATCGCTCTGCTCGATGGCGACTACAACAACGATGGCCATGTCGATGCCGCCGACTACACCGTTTGGCGCGACAACCTGGGAGTCGCGACCACCCTCGACAACGAATCGGCCTCGCCTGGCGTCGTCGACGCGGGTGACTACGCCGTCTGGCGTTCTAACTTCGGTCTCTCGCTCCCCGCCTCGGCACTGGAAACCTCCGCAGGAGTGCCCGAGCCGTCGGCCATGGTGCTGATTGCGACCGCGCTGTTTACGTGCCTCGTTGTCGAACGACGCCGGACTCACCGCTAAAGCCAATTACGCCGGCAGCGCACACTGAACCGCGCGATCGCACGTTTTCCTTCGGCCCGAACCTGAGTCTATTCGAGCGCCTTCCACTCATCGAGTGTGGCTTTCGATTTCTGGTATTCCATCAGCGTCTTCCATTTTCCGTCCTGCTTGACGAGCAATCCTTCAAGGTGAACGTATTCATCCTTGCTGTTGCCCTCGGAATCGACGGTCGAATAGCAAAAGATGCCTGTTTCGTGGGCCGTGGTGCTGTCGCCCAGCCGTGCCGAGAACTTAAACTCGACACTCGCTTTCATTTCGCCGGTTTTGGTCGCCACAAACTCCTTTTTCCAACGTGCGAGAGCATCTGACAGCGGTTGGCTCATGTTCTTGGTTCCCGACACTAATACGCCTTCGGAATGGCAAGTCGCCTTGTAAGCCTCGAAGTCTCCCGTTCTGACGGCGCGAGATACTTCAGCCCAGAAGGCGTCGAGTTCGGCCAGCCGCTCTGCTTCGTTGGCCGCCAATATTGACTTGGCTTCCGTGACTAGTTTGGCATCCTCAAAAGTATCACTGCGGAGCCAATAGCGATTCTCATGCGCGTATTTCAGCACGGCCAACCCGACTTGTTCATTGCTTGCGTCATAGCCAGCGATCGTGGGTCGCCACACCACAGGAACCAAGTCGCCCACGTTGGCGCCTTTGATGGCCTGGGTTACTTTCAAATCCGCATGGCACCAGTCACCTTCAAGCAGCTTTCTATTGGTCAGTACGCCCACGAACACCTTGTCGGCCTGCTCGACTCTTTGTGCAAGCGGTTCAGGTGGGGCGACAATTCGCGCATTTGCCGTGACCGCGGCTAGCAAAATGACTGACGTGAAGGCGAGGGCCGCTGCAAGTTTGGTTGGTCTCTGGATCATGGCGACCACCTTTCGTTGTTCGAGGGAGTCTTTCGTTGCGTCAGACAGTATATTGAATGCCGCGTGCGGAGTCGAAGCCTCGCTCTGTGCCAGAAATCGCCAGCGCAAAACGCCAGTGCGAGCCGGCCGTGCCACGTTAACAACAGCCGCTAGCATTACCAAAGCTCCGCGTTACTTTTCGGGATATTCAGTTGTTTGATTGGTTCAAGAATCGGCGTCGTCAGCGAGTCATTCGCGCGCCCGCCCCCGACTTTTGGGGCGAGCTTGTCGATCGGCACTTGTGGCAATTCGCGGGCCTCACGGCGAACGAGCAAACGCAGTTGCGCGAAACGGCCGCGGTAATTGTGGCCGAAAAAAACTGGGAAGGGTGCGACGGCTTCATTGTAACCGAAAGCGTGAAGTGGATCACGGCGGCTCAAATTGCGCTTACGACACTTGGACTCGACCGACAGTTTTTCGATCGCGTTCTGTCGATTCTCCTCTACCCCGACGCCTATCAGGCCAAGTCGCAGGAATCGCCCGGCAGTGGCATGGTCATCGAAGGCGAAGAGACGCTACTTGGACAGGCGTGGTATCGCGGACCGGTCATTCTCACTTGGCCCGATGTGCTGGCCGCCGGGCGTGGCCCGAATCGTGGGCAACACCTCGTCGCACACGAATTCGCCCATCAACTCGACATGCTTAATGGCCGCAGCGCCGACGGTATTCCCCCTATGAAATCGAACCAACAGGCCGAGCGGTGGATTGAAATCGTCGAACGCGACTACACCCGGCTCTGTCACGACTGTCAACACGGCCCGCGGCCGCTGCTCGATTGCTATGGTGCCACAAACAAAGCCGAGTTCTTCGCAGTCGCCTCCGAGGCGTTTTTTCAGAAACCGGCGGCGCTTGCCGCGCGACATGCCGAATTGTTCGACGCGATGAGCGAATACTACGGTCAAGACCCCAGACGCTGGGAGCGGTGACAGCGGTTAGGAGGAGCGGGGTCAGCCGCATTGTCAGCCAAGCGGGGTCCAAAACCGCCTTCGTAAAGCGACCGATTCCAAGCGGCAAAAAGCTGGAAAATGCGCGCCCTCGAAAAGTTTCCGGAAAACTCGTTGACAGGCCCTCGCCGGCAGTTTAGCTTAGAGGTAGTTGGGTGCTATCTCGTGCGAACACCCTCATCGAACCGTTTTCTAGCGAAGAATTGATCGGAGCTGTCCTCATGATTGTCAATACGGCGGCGGCCATGTGGTTCAACCACTCCGCAAGCCGGGCATTCAAGGTCAGCACTCTTTAGCCGGTCCCAAACGAGCCGTTTTCGCGTCTCGCTGGTCTGTTTATGGGTGTGAATAGTTCTTGCTTGTTCCGCTCGTAGGATGGATTGAATAGGTTACAGGCTCCTACATTTCGCGATCGACCGATTGATTCGGATGACTCGCGACGAAGTGTCTAGCGACCTCATCGCCATGCTGCCCTTCCGCGACCTCTCGCGTTGAGAGTCGCCCATCAATCTCCGCGCTCGTTAATCGCGATCTCGCATCGCTGGCTCTCGTCTTGCCAGTGTCGAGTTTCGTTCGACATTGCCACGCGGACAAGCGTCAACACATTCAACATCTCCAGATTCAAACCAGCGTCTGGCCTGTGTCCGCTACCGGTACGGACATGCCATCGCAATTTATAGGACAACTTATGATGAGGCTACGTGGCCCAACAATTCGGAACAAAGCTGCTTGCCAATCGATTCTGGCTGTGGCGATTTGTGCGCTGCTCGTGCCATCGGCTTTTGCCACACTCGGCGATGTCGGCTTCGCCGTCGGCATCAGCGAAAATGAGCGAGTACTGCAAAACCCCAACAATCCAAGCATCAAAATGAGCGAGATGTGGGACACCTCGACTCAGCGCATTATGGCGCGCAACATGCCTTGGCTCGAAATTACTAACCTGGGTGGTTCGACTGGCAATCTATTGTCGCTCGATATCACGATTGGCGATACACGCTTTAATTTCTCTGATGAATACAACGGTGCGCTCGTGACGCCGGCATCGGGAACGCCCAACGGCACCATCGCCAACGCAACCTCCGTCGACGGCGACTTGCTGAGCATTACTTTCGGTAATGGCGGATTGGCACCTGGGCAAACGGTATACTTCCGCATCGACATCGGCAGCGACACAACTAATTTCTTCAATCAAGCCGACTTTCGCACGGTGCTGTTCGATATGAATGGTTTCAATCTGTACGACGGCGTCGTCGACAATAGCGCCGACGATAACGCCAAGTTCACGGGCACTTTCGTCGATCCCACGAACCCCACCATGACCGCAACGGCCGAAACGCAACTACCCGATTTCGATGTCACAGGCCTCCAACAACTGTACTACAACCAAGTGCGTCGTCCGTACGGTCAGATGGAAGGCATCGACATTTTCCGCGCCGAGGGTTTGACGCCATCGGTCGTGATTCCCGAGCCTTCGACGTTTGTGATGGCCGGTGGTGCTTGCATCGGGCTGCTGATGTTACGGCGTCGCCTTGGCTAGCTGTCCGCGCGAGTTTCGCGAAAACCGCGAGGCATCAAAAAGTGCCGATCAAAAGGGCCTTGTCGCTTAATTCCAAACAGACTGAGGCATCCCGAGTTGCGTGAAACGGTTGAGAATCGAGCAGCGTAATCGCGATTCGGTTTGCTGGTTGTATAAATTCCGATTCTTAAGATGACCCCCGAAGATCGCCTTCAGT
>JBGSWC010000163.1:0-20865 GCA_041752635.1 Pirellulales bacterium
AGGCATGGCCCAACCAGCAAAGTCGACAATCCGCCCCCCATGCGTGGTGTGCCAGTCGTGCAGTGGCGTTTGCTGAATCGTGGAAGTTGGCGACATGCGATGCCGTGTCGAGAGTGAGAGGTTAATTCGCTAGTTTAGAACTTGACGACGCAATTGTCATGGGCTGGCTCACGGTTGCCAATTTGGGTCACCAAAGTTTGCGACGCCAACCTCACCCCCGACGCTTCCCCTTCTTCCGCGGCGTCTTCGGCTTGCTGGTGGTTCGTTTCGGCTTCTTGTCCTGAGGCGGCTTGCCGCGTTGTGGTTTCGATGGCCGACCAGGAGCCGCGGGGCCACGACCTACGATCCGCAGGTCGAGTTCGCGGCCGTCGACATCGACCCGCGCCACGACAAACCGCAGCGCGTCGCCGAGCCGAAATGTGTTGCCCGACCGCGAACCGCTGATCGTGTGGCTGCTGCGATCGAAGCGGTAGTAATCGTCCGACAATGCCGAGATGTGAATGAACCCCTCGGCCGGCAACTGGCGACCGGTCACAAAGATGCCAAAGTTCTCGACGCCCGTGATGACGCCATCCATTTCGAGGCCAATTTTATCGGAAAGATAATTCAGCAATTTCACTTTCTTCAGTTCGCGTTCGGCACCAGTCGCCCGTTGTTCACGCTCGCTACAATGGTCGCCCCACTGGTAATAGGCGTCACGCTCTTGTCGGGGCTTTTCGCCGCGGGCGAGTTGCTCGACCAAGCGATGAATCGTCAGGTCGGGGTAGCGACGAATCGGCGATGTGAAGTGACAATAACTTTCGCTGGCGAGTGCGTAGTGTCCTTCTTCTTCAGGACTATAAACGGCCCGCTGCATCGATCGCAGCACCGAAAAATTCACGGCGTGGCTACGGGGGTCGTCTTTTACGACATCGAGCAGACGCTGCAACTCGAACCGACTTTCGAGACTCTCGCACTCGAAGCCCAGCTCGCGGACAAACTCGGTGAGCTGTTTGAGTTTGCGGGGGTCGGGCTCGCCATGCACGCGCCGCAAGAAAATCAGCCCGGCGTCTTCGAGTTTACGCGCTACCGCTTCGTTGGCGGCCAACATAAATTCTTCGATAATCTGGTGGCTTTCGGTATTCTGTTCGACGTGAGCCCCGGTCACTTGGCCATCTTTGTTGAGGTCGATCTTAATCTCGGGCATATGCAGTTCGAGCGAACCGCGCGTGAAGCGTCGCCGTCGCAGCATCATCGAAAGCTCATACATCAAACCGAGCAGCGTGTGGACTTGTGGCGTGAGCTTTTCTTTCCAACCCTTCCGGTCGGCCAAGAACTCGTCGACTTCCTCGTAGGCAAACCGTCGGCAACTCTTGATCGCGCTCTTGAACACCTCGGCCCCGATTGGCACACCTTCGGGCGAGAATTCGATTTCGCACGTCATCGCATAACGGACTTTGCCCGGCTGTAGACTAGCCAAGTTATTGCTGATGATTTCCGGCAGCATCGGAATCACCCGGTCGGGTAAGTAGACGCTCGTGGCCCGGTCGTAGGCTTCGCGATCGAGCACCGTTTTTGGCTGCACGAAGTGAGACACGTCGGCAATGTGAACGCCAAGCAGCCAGTGGTCGTTCTCGATTTTCTTGAGTGAAATCGCATCGTCAAAGTCGCGGGCGTCGACCGGATCGATGGTGATGATCGTCTCGCCGGTCAGATCGCGACGGTCGTCGCCAATGCTCTCGTCAAATTCGGCCGCCCTGCCACGGGCTTCCTCCAACACTTCTTCGCCAAATGGTCCGGGTAGGCCGAACTCATAGATAATGCTCAACGTGTCGACCCCCGGCGCGCCCTTGGCACCGAGTACTTCGACAATCACCGCTTCGCCTTCGCGAACATGCGAGGGAAATCGCACCATCTCGACGACAACTTTGTCGTCTTCGGCGACACCCTTGGCACCAGCATCGCCGACGTAAATCGGATTGTTGAACACCTTGCCATCGACCTGGACAAGCCCCTGCGCGTCGCGCTCGAAATATGTGCCGACAAAGCGGTTGGTCGAACGCTCGACCACGTCGATGATCCGTCCTTCGGGCTTGCCCTTGTAGCCGGCGTGGCTGTCGATGCGAATTCGCACAATGTCGCCATCGGCGGCGTCGAGCGCGTTCTTTTCGCCGATAAATATGTCGGCGTCGCGACCGGCTGTGGCGGGAGTACCTTCGGGCCTGACAAAACCAAACCCCGAGTTGGTGCGGCGAAACGAGCCGGTGATGTTCTTGTCGGACTTTGGCTTTTTTGGTTTGGCCACTAGGTTCTCGCGGGCGGCGTGGGATTCGTCGATGGGCATGACCAGATGGGCCGGTCCGAACTCGATTTCGCCCGCTTTTACCATCTTCTTAACGACCCGTTTCACCGCAGCAATTCGCTCGTCGTCGACGAGTCCGAGCCGCTCGGCAATCACCTTCGGCTTGGCCGGCTTATAGGCCGGCTGGTTGACATAGGCAAGAATCGCAGCACGAAGATCGGCATCCATAGTGGGCAGAGGGCGGAAGACAGAGGACAGTAGAAGGCGAGTTGTAAGCGTCAGCACGCAGAAAGTTGGAGCTTTATTAGACTACGAATCGAGCTGCGGAGATAGCTGTCGTCGGGACGCTAGAGGCGACTCACATCTCCCTTCCACAACTTCCGGTCCAGATTCGGAAAATACTGCGTCCAATTGCTGTCGCTGTTGGGACAGTCGGCGATCAGGCGGCCAAAGCTCGCCATCTTGGCGTCGATGTTGTCGAGCAGGTTCAGGGCCACCGCTTCGAGCGTCATCGGCAGCTTGCTGCTGCCGTAAGCATATTCGCCGTGGTGGCTGATAATCATGTGCTTGAGTTCCATCGCCAAAGTCGGCGGAAACGGCTCGCCCGCCAGCTTCACCGCTTCGCGAATTTTCTCGTCGAGCAGCGTGATTGCCAGCACCATGTGACCGAGCATTTGCCCCGCGTCGGTGTAGCCGAGATCGCGATCGTACGACAGCTCGTCGACTTTCGACATGTCGTGCAAAAACGCCCCCATCAGCAGCTTGTCGGCGTCGAGCACGGGATACCGCGGCGCAACGAGGTTGACCAGTTCCATCACGCTGACAACGTGTTCGACCAAACCGCCCGCATAGGCATGATGGTTTTTCATACCAGCCGGGGCGCGGGTGAATTTCTCCATAAACGCTTCATCCATCAGAAAACACTCGGCCAAGTTCCGCAGCGATGCCGATTGAATGCCCCGCAGCAGCTCTTGGAGCCGCTTGGCGTAGCGATCAATTTCCTCCGGTTGCCGGGTCATGAAGTCGCTCTCGTCGACCTCATCGGGACGGGCCTTGCGAATGCTGTTGATGATGAGCTGCATGTTGCCCTGAAAGAGCTGGGTGCTGCCGTCGATCATCACGTAGTCGCCATTCTCGAAACCCTTGTAGTCTTTCTCACTGGCGTTCCAAAGTCGGGCATCGATCGACCCACTCCGGTCAGCTAGGCTCAACTGCAAGTAAAAATTTCCATTGCGATTGGGCCGCAGGTTCTTGTCGCAGGCCAAAAAGGTTTGCTGAACCGGCTCGTTGTGGGCCAGTTGGGTGACGTATTTACGCTCGGAGGTGGGCATATCGTTCGGTTTCGCTATCCGGTGAAGTTCCATGCAAACTCCCACCTTACCAAAAAGGGGCGATTCGATAACGTCCCCGCGAACTCGCTGTTGGTTATAGCGAGTTGCCCCCTCGTGTCGATCTGGCTTTGAGGACTCATTCGCTTGTGCAACATCAAAAATACGATCTAGCTCCGTATCCAACACATACAATGTGTCCGCGTAGAGCGAGGGGAAAACGGACGCCCCAAAAATGAAATCCCCTTCATGTTCCTGAGGGAGAGTACCTAGTCCTCAATCAAGCGAAGCTTGAACTGATTTTTTGCTTGAAAAATCCGAGAACACTCGGCGTTTTGCGTGGGTAATTGGAGGTAACAACAACTTCCTTACACACGCTCCACGGAGGGTTTCGAGTGAACGCCAACTTACGACGCAAGGCTCGGGCACGCAAGCGAAAAATGCAGCGGCGGATCGACAAAAACAATTGGTCGGGCAAAACGCCCATGATTCAACCTGTGCTTAAATATTGCGATTTCGCGTTCAAAACGATCAAAACGGCAGGGGCCGGGAGCAGTGCTTGGCTATTTCGGACTAGGGAGTCCGGCGAGTTATGCTGTTGCTCGGTAGTGAGCCAGCTTGGCGTTACCGCGTCGCCTGATCGTCGACCAAATCGGGCTCGCCCGCTTGTTGCTTGGGAATCCATGCCGCGAGTCGTTCGATGACGACTTGCAGCTCGCTGTCGGTTTTCGCTCGCTCGATCAAATTATCGAACTCGTGGGGGTCAGCCTTTCGGTCATAGAATTCCTCGCTGCCGTCGGCGTAACGGGTGTAGCGGTAGCGGTCGTCGACGAAGCTGTGGTTGTGGGCGTAGATCGTCGTGATGGCTGGCCGCTGTTTGGCTGCTCGGGGATCGGCGATCCAGGGGAGCAGACTTGTGCCCTCGAGCTTTTGGTCGGTATCGGAACGAGCAAGGCCGGTGGCCGCGACGAGCGTGGGGTAAACATCCAATAGCTCGGCCGGCCGGTCGCAGCGTACACCGCGCGGTGTGTCGGTCATCCGCTTGGGTGGAACGACGATCAACGGGACGCGAGTCGAGCGTGTCCAGAGTGTTTGTTTGGCAATATGGTTCTTCTCGCCGAGGTGCCAGCCGTGGTCGGAGAGCACAACGATCCAGGTGTTGTCGGCCATGTCGCTGTTGTCGAGTGCGTCGATGACTCGACCAAGGCTGTCGTCCATCGCCGAGGTACAGGCGAGATAGGCCTGGGTCAGAGTGCGGAGGTTGTTTTCGTCGTCGAGGCACCAGCGGTAACACTGTTCATAGGCGGAGCGGCTAGCGATGCGTTTGGCGATGGCGGAGAGATCGTCCCGATCGCCCGCGCGAGTGGCGTGTAGCAACACGTCGGCTTTGGTCGGTGCGGCGTCGAACCACTTTTGGGGAGCGAACAACGGGAGGTGCGGATTATAAAAACCGAGTGCCATGAAGCGGGGGCTGCTGTCGGGCTGCATCGGCTGGCTGATCTGTTCGGCGGTCCAGTTGGCAATTCGCAGGTCGGTGTAGTCTTGCTCGTTGTTGGGGTAGGCTCCGATGTCCCAGATGCTGGCGGGCGTGATCTCTTTGGGCACATTGAGCTTGTGGGGCGGGTAAGGACCTTGTGTGGTATGGAAGCAGGGCGTTCCGCCGAGTGGTTTGTTCTGGCCTTGGTGCAGGAGCTTGCCAGCGGTGAAAACGTCGTAGCCAGCCGCCTCGAAGCGTTTGGTCATCCAGGGCAAGTCGTTGCCAGGCTTGAGCGAGCCTTTGGCGTCGTGCTGCGGGCCATTTCCGTAGACGCCCGAGGTGCTGGGCCGCAAGCCCGACATGAAACTAGTGCGCGAGGGGCGGCAGATTGGCGCCTGGCAATGGGCATTGGTGAACAGCACGCCGCGCTCAGCGAGGCGGTCCATGTTGGGGGTCGAAGCCTGCGGGTGTCCCTCGCCGGTGAGGTGCCCCCCACGCGGCGCGTCGGGAGCGGCAGGGTCAGAGAGGCAACCGATCCAATCGTTGAGATCGTCGATGGTGATCAACAGCACATGGTCGCGAGTTGGCGGAGTGGAAGCGTCGATGGCGAAACTTGGCGCGGCGAAGCAAAGCACAAGGAGTAGCACGACAAATTGGTTGGGCATTGTTGCTCTTTGTGGTCAAGTGTTGTCGGTTGTTGGGGGCAGAGGGCAGAGGGCAGAGGGCAATGGACAGAGCGGGCGACGCTCCGGCGGAGCCGCGTGCCGGAAACCTGCATCCCAGGCTCGGCCCGAGCCTCGCCCTCACGAAGCGTTTGCTTGGCACCTGATGCATCACCTAGTCCGTCACCTGGTCCATCACTCATCGCCATCGACTTTGATTGGCCCGGGCCGATTGATGTTTGTTGCTTCCATCGCCTGGCCGGGTTGTTCTCGGTACTTAAAGTCGGACGAGCGTGGTCCGCCGAGCGACCCTTGGCGGTTGGGTGTTGGGTCGGTCGGGACGCTGTCGCCGGTTTGCTCTGTCCAGGAATCGAGCTGCTTGCGCATCTCGGCGAGCTTTTCGGTGTGTGTCGGGTAGTCGACGAGATTGTTCAGGTTCCCCGGATCATCGGGCAGGTAATAAAGCTGCTCGGTCGGCCGCGGCATTGCGAAGATCGACTGCTGGAGTGGCGTCGCTTTGCCGGCCTCGATGTGGCTTTGCAACTCTTTGCCCGCGACGAACCAAGGCCCGCTCTCCATGCCATAGGTCCACAGTTCGGGCCAGGCGTTCTTGATGTATAGATAATCGCCCATCCGCACCATCCGTTCGTGTGCCTGATGGACATGCCAATTGTGCTCGGCAAACACCACGTCGCGGACTGTCGCTTTTGGGTCTTCGATCACGGGCACGAACGACACGCCTTGCACCGAATCGGGTTTGGCGACCCCGGCGAGGTCGAGCACCGTCGCGCTGATGTCGATAACGCTCACCAGCGAGTCGGTGCGGCCGGGCTTGATCATGTCGCCTTTCCAAACGACCAAAGGCGTGCGGATGCCCTCTTCGACCAGCCACGACTTGGCGCGGGGCATCGGCCGGCCGTTGTCGGAGCAGAAGATGATGTAGGTGTTGTCAGCTATGCCCTGCCGCTCCAACTCTTTACGCAGCTCACCAAGGTAGAAGTCGGCGCGGGACACCTCGTGGTAGTAGGCCGCGAATTCCTCGCGGACCTTGGGTGTGTCGGGCAGGTAAGGGGGCACCACGACGTCGGCGGGGTCGTAATGCGGAGCCGTATCGTCGATGCGAAAGTCGTGGTGGGCGTCGTTCGAGGCAAACCAAAAGAAGAATGGTTTGTCCTTGGGCCGTTGCTGGAGATGCTCGACCCAATTTCGCTGTGCGCCCGGTCCTTTGCCACCATCCAGCTTATCGAACCCACGTTTCACATGCGGCCCCATATGCTGTTTGCCCGAGAGCACGGTGTAGTAGCCGGCCTCGCGAAGTTTTTCGGGAAAGATATTCTGCTCCGCAGGCAGCGGCCGATGCAGCTCCGACGCGCCGGTGTTGTGTGGGTAGCGCCCGGTGATGATGCTACACCGCGTGGGCGAGCACGAGCTGGTGGTCAGATAGGCGCGATCGAAGATTCGTCCCTCGGTGGCCATCTTGTCGATGTGCGGCGTCTTGATCGTGGGGTGCCCGTAGCAACGGTAGTCGTTGTAGCTGATGTCGTCGGTAATGTAGAAAATAATGTTTGGCCGCTCCGCCAACACGGCAGTGCCGACGAACGCGGCCGCTAAGAACAATACAAATCGAAAGGTGACCATTTTCAACGCGACCTCGCCAAGTAGTGTTTGCTTACGTTGTCAATATAACTGATGGGCCCGCGATACTGAAGTTTCGAGTTGTGAAGTCGTCAGTGATCAGTGTTAGGGATCCCGCTGGACAAGGACGTCGCAACCATGTTTCGGATTATTCTGATACAATGCACATCGCCCAAGCAAACTATTTTCGCTCCGCAGGGTCCACTATGATGAAAGCGTCTCAATTCGTCGCATCTCTACTACTCGTCTCTGTCGCCTCGACCGCTTGGGAATCGCAAGCCCAAGCCGCGCCGCCGAATGTCGTCGTGTTCCTGGTCGACGACATGGGGCCGATGGATACTTCGGTGCCGTTTATGACCGATGACGAGGGGAACCCCAAGCGATACCCGCTCAATAACCACTACCGCACACCGGGCATGGAGCGTTTGGCAGCGCAGGGGATTCGATTTAGCAACTTCTATGCGATGAGCGTTTGCTCGCCCACGCGGACGTCGATCATCACTGGCCAGAACGCCGCTCGCCATCGCGTGACGCAGTACATCGCTCCCAATCGCAATAACCGCGGGCGATTTGGTCCACCCGAGTGGCGCTGGGTTGGCGTGCAGGACGACTCGGTCACCCTCGCCGGCCGGTTGCGCGAGAATGGCTACCGCACCATTTATGTCGGCAAGGCCCACTTCGGCCCGTTGGGTCAGCCTTCGGAGTGGCCAACCAATCTTGGCTACGAAGAGAACATCGCCGGTTGGGCGTGGGGACAGCCCGGCAGCTATTACGGCGAGAAGAACTACGGGAACAATGGCGAGAATCAGCAATTTGCTGTGCCCCACCTCGAAAAGTATCACGGCACCGATACTTTTCTGACCGAAGCGCTCACGCTCGAAGCCAAGGACCACGTCAGCAATGCGGTCGCCGAAGGCAAACCGTTCTTTCTGCACATGGCCCACTATGCCGTGCATGCGCCGTTCAACTCCGACCCGCGATTTGCCCCGCATTACGCGGACACGGAGTTCGGCAAACCGGCGCAGGCCTTCGCGACATTGATCGAAGGGATGGACAAATCGCTGGGCGATTTGATGGATCACCTCAAAGAGCTCGGCGTCGCCGAGAACACACTGATTCTTTTCCTCGGCGACAACGGCAGCGACGCGCCGCTCGGCGAATCGCACGAGCACACCAGTTCGTTCCCCCTGCGGGGCAAAAAGGCCACCCATTACGAAGGAGGCATCCGCACACCATTCATTGCCGCGTGGGCGCAGCCGAATCCCGAGAACGAGTGGCAGAAGAAGTTGCCAATTGCCCCGAACGCTGTACAGCAACAACTCGGCACCGTGATGGACATCTACCCGACGATCCTGCACCTCACCGGCAGCAAACCGGCCGACGGCCACACGATCGACGGCTTCAATCTGGCACCCCAGCTCAGGGGCAACAAAAATCCCAACCGGCCCGAGCGGTTCTTGATGCACTACCCCCACGATCACCGCAGCAGCTATTTCACCACGCTGCGGATCGGCGATTGGAAGGTGATTTACCACTACCAGAAGCAAGGCAAGGGGCGGTACGAGCTGTACAATCTGGCGGACGACCCGTTCGAGGACAAGAATCTGGCCAGCGAGAAACCGGACGAACTGAAGCGGATGATGACCGCGATGATCGAAGAGCTCGAAACCGAGGACGCGCTCTATCCGATTGATGAAGCGGGGAACGAAACACGGCCGCAGTTGCCGGAGGAGTGAATGAATTATTGAACCGCCAAGGACGCAGAGAACGCCAAGGTGTCAGGCAACTCCCTTGCCGTTCTCTGCGTCCTTGGCGGTTTTCTGTTTTAATTCTCCGTGGTCGCTTTTTCAATCGGCCCAAGTTCAATCAGTCGGTCGATCTCTGGACCGATTGCATCGGCCAGTACCTTGTAGCCGGCGGTGGTGAGGTGCGTGCCGTCGACGAACAGCCCTTCTTGCAGTGAGCCGTCGTCCGTCGTGAACTTCTTCTCAAGATCGAGGAAGATCACTTCGTCTTGCGGGCAACGATAGTCGGCGAGGATGCGGTTCGTTTCCTGGCACTTCGCCCACTTGGTTTTGTTATTCACCGGCAGGATGCCCAGCACGATGACGCGGGTGGTCGGTAAGCGGCGACGGAACTCTTGGGCCACTGCACGCACTCCGTCGGCGACTTCGCGGGGTGAGGTATCGATACCAAGGTCCCACTTCACGTTGCCGCCATCACTCTGGGTCACCGCGTAGTTGTTGGTGCCGCACAGCAGCACCGCAACCCGCGGCTGTTGCCCCTGGGGGAAGTCGAGATTGCCATGCGTTACGCGGTAGCGCATGACTGGCGTGATGTCGCCCGAGTTGCCCATGTTGATCGGGTTGTACTTGGCAAACCGCGCGTCCCAAACCGATTTACCCTCGGCTTTGAGCATCGACCACCGCAGCGTGATCGAGTCGCCAAAGAACACCACCTGGCACTCCTTCGCCTCGGCAACCGCCTTGTTGACCCGCTCGTACTGTCCACGCCAATATTCATCGCGAATCTCGGTGGGCATGGTCGTGCTCGACGACGGCGGAATGGGGTCCCAAAAGTCGGGCTGAGTTTCGGTTGGCTCGTTGCCGATGGCTTGTGCTGCCGCGAATACGATGAGGGTTGCAAGGAGTGGTTTTCGGAGATGATTCATCAGAAGTGTCTCGTTGTGTGCGAATCAGATATCAATTCAGATTACCACGGCCCATTGCCCGTGTCGCGTGCGCACTAAAAAGCTACAAAGTACAAAGTTGTGGACGGAGAGAATGAACCGCCAAGAACACCAAGAACACCAAGGTAATATGTCTGCTAGGCTTGCGACCTTGGCAGTTCTCTCCCCAAACGGATTGCTGAAAGCTGAACGCTGACCGCTGATAGCTCCAACAAAAAAAACACCCCCCAACCGGAAGCAGGCTTTATTGCTTTACATCGCATCGATCCCAGCAGCTCAGGCCGAGGCGGCCAGTCTGGGGTCGAGCGGATGGGCGTCAACTTTGCTAGCGTGGTGGGGGGGCCGGTGAGGCCCAGGATCTGCGAGTGGATGCTATCACACCCCAAGCTGAAGTTGGAGAATCGCCGCCTTTTGGGTAGACTGCGGCGAGTTTCTCTCTCGCCTCGATTCGACTTGCGGCGGGAGTTCCTCGGCTCGCAGGGAGGCAGCGATGGCCGCTGGCGATTTTAAGCTACTACATTCCAGCGATTGGCATCTCGAGCAGCCGCTACATGGGCTGACCGAATTGCCCAACGACGTGCGCGAGCTCGCGCGCGAGGCTCCTTATCAAGCGGCACAGCAAGTCATCGAGCTTGCATTGGTCGAAGGTGTGGCGGCCGTCTTGCTGTCGGGCGATATTGTCGACTTGGCTCACTCTGGCCCACGCGCGATTGTATTCCTCCGCGAGCAATTCACGCGGCTCGAAGCGCGAGGAATTACCATTTACTGGGCGGGTGGACGGACCGATGCGCCGGACGCTTGGCCTGCTGCTGCCCCGTTGCCCAAGAATGTCGTCCGATTCCCGGTGGGGCGCGTCGAGCAACACGACTTGCGTCGCGACGACAAAGTGATTGCAAAAATCCAAGGTGTCAGCTCGTCGCGCGAAGGACGCGTCGACGCGAGTGGCTTCCATCGCGATGCTCACAACATTTTTACGGCAGGTGTTGCCTACAGCACCAGTGACTCGGCCGGCAAAGAAGGTGACCGCGTTCACTACATGGCCCTCGGCGGTCGCCACCGACAAGCGACGGTCGATACCGAGCCCGGCATCGCCCACTATAGCGGTACACCCCAGGGTCGCTCGCCCGACGAAGCCGGTCCCAGCGGCGTGACGCTCGTTTCGGTCGATAGTGGCAAAGCGGCGCTCAAGTTCATGAGCACTGACGTTGTGCGATGGACCCATGAGTCGGTCGAAATCACCGCGACGACGACAATCGAACAGCTCGAATCACGACTACAAGAACGACTCGACAAACTCCGCGCCCAAAGCCAAGGGACCGACCTGCTCGTGCATTGGCACATTCGTGGCGTTGGTCCGCTTGCCCATCGACTCCGCCCCGGTGGTGAAGGCGACGACTTGCTGGGCAGTCTGCGTCGTCGTGGAACGGCCAAGCAGCCGCTCGTCTATAGCGTCGCGCTCGAATGCGAATCGGCCGCCCAGCCTCCCGAAGAATGGTACGACCAAGAGACCATTCTCGGCGATCTGCTGAGACAGGTACGCGAGTTCGAAACGACTCCTGGATTACAACTCGAACTTAGCAAGCTGCTGCCCGAACAACTGGCCGACGAGTCGCTACGCACCATTGCCAAAATCCGCGACCGCGACCACCGGGCCATGTTGATCGAACGCGCCAAGAAGTTGGGCCTCGATCTGATGACCAGCCCGACGGCTGCCAACCGAGAATTGCACAATCAGGCGTGACACAAATGGATCCACCGTCGCTAGACGGTGGATCGCCTCAGCCAAGTGACAACCACATCTCCACGCTCTTGGCGAGCGTGGCTACATTCCATAAAGCAATGAGTTAGCTGTGCGAATTACCGATATTCACGTCGACGGCTTTGGGGTTTGGCACGACCTTGAACTACGCAATTTGTCGCCCGAAGTGACCGTGTTCTACGGCCTGAATGAGGCGGGCAAGACGACGCTCATGCACTTTCTGCGTTCGGTTTTGTACGGTGTTTCCGCCGAGCGGCGCGTCGCCTACTTGCCGCCGGTCGAAGGGGGCAAACCCGGCGGGACGATCGGTGTCGAGACGGCCGATGATGGCTCGTTTCGCATTTCGCGCTTCGCCGATCGCGGACCACACGACACGGGCCGTGTCACCGTCGAGCTGCCCGATGGCGCGACCCAGGGCGACCGGCTGCTCCGCGAGTCGATCGAGCATGTCGACGAAGAAACTTTTAGCAACGTGTTCGCGCTCGGACTCGACGAAATTCAACACCTCGGTACTCTCAGCGGCACCGAAGCAGCGCAAAGCATCTATCGGCTCACGTCGGGGCTCGATCGCGTTTCGTTGTACGACGTCATTCAAGGTCTCCGCGCCAGTCGGCGGCGGATTGTCGGGGGGGGCGATACGCCGTCGCAACTCGAAGGGTTGCTCGAAAAGCGCGCGCAACTCACGAGTCAAATCGCCGAGCTTTCGGGAGCTACGCGCAAATGGACTCAGCTGGCGGTCGAATCGAGTGAGCTTGAGTCGCAAGTCGCAGCGCTACGTACTCAGCTCAAAGAAGCCGAGCGTGCAGCCCGGCGAGTCGAACTCGCGATCAATGTGAGACCCCATTGGATTAAGCGCGACGAATTGCGGAATGAACTGCGACGGTACGACAATCTTTATCCGCTCGAGTCCGATGCGATCGATGAGCTCGATGAGCTCAACGAGCGCATCGAAGAGCATCGGCGGCAGCGCGATATTCTTAAGGGCCAGCGGCACCAACTTCGCGACGAGGCCCACGGGCTCGGTATCAACGAAGTGCTCTGCCGACAGGGTTGCCGCGTCGAGGCCCTCGGCGAACAACAAGAGTGGCTCGAATCGCTTGCCGAACAAGCAGCCGAATTCGAAGCGGAAGCTCGTGATCTCGAGTCGCGGCTCAAAGCGGAGCGAGAGCGGCTGGCGAGCCAATGGCTGGGCGACGCCAAACGAACGCTCGAGCTCACACCTCAGCAACTCCAGCAACTCGCGCCTCAGCAAAAATCGCTCGAAGACGCACAGCAAGAACTCGAAGCGACTGAGGAATTGGTCGACAGTTTTCGTAGCGAAGAAGACAAAATTCGCCTGCAGCTCGAATCGGCGATGACCTCGAGCGATAAGTTGGGGTTGCCGAGCGATTTGCAAGAGGCGGGCGATTTGGTGGCGAAGCTGCGTCGTCGGTTGCAGGTCGAACAACGCATCGAGCAATCGCGTCGCAATGCGGTCGAGCTCGAACAGCAGGCCCACGACGCACTCGAAGATCAGGTGCTGCCGCTGGGGTGGTATGCGGCTTCACTATTGGCCACTTGCGGTGGCGTGGGGTTGCTGGCGGCGGCGTGGGCGGCCGGCGACACGGGTTACGGTTGGAGTGGGGCGATACTCGCGGTGCTCGGCATTGCAGTGCCAATGTACCGCACGCTAGCCGAAGAGTCGTCAGGCGATCGACTCGACACGGTCCATCGACAGATTGAACAGCTGCAGAAGCAACTGCATGAATCACAGGGTGAGCGAGATCGGCTCGACGCCGAGATGCCACTGACCGAGGGATCGGTGGTGTTGCGACTGCAAACGGCCGAGCGGCATTTGGCCGAACTCGAAGACATGTTGCCGGTCGAAACACAGCGTCGCCAAGCGACTGAAGCGGCACGCACGGCCCAGCGCGAACACGACGCGGCGAAACAAAAACTGGCCCAAGCGACGCGTGGGTGGGAAGGCCAACTCAAAGCACTCGGACTGCCAGCCGGGCTGTCGCCGGCCGAGGTGAAAATATTGGGGGGCAAGTACGAACAACTCGCCGAGCTGGCCGCCAAAGCCGACCATCGCCGCGAAGACGTTGGCCGTCGGCAAAAAGAGTTTGGTCGCGTCGTCGGTCGCATCCGCAGATTGGCCGAAGAGACCCAGTTGGTCGTCGACGATTCGACACCCCTTGAACAGCTCGAACACCTACTCGAGCAGAGTCGTTTGCAGAAGGCCCACCTTGCCCATCGCGACAAACTCCGCGAACGAGCCAAAGAACTCAAAGCCGAAGAGGCCCGTCACGCTCGTGCAGTCATTGGTCTAGGACGCCAGCGCGAGTCGCACTTCGACAAAGCGGGAGTCGCCGATGAGACGGCTTATCGCAAATTGGCGGCTGATCTATCCGAAGCAGCGCGACTTCGCAAAGAAATCGACGACACAACGCGGCAAATCGCCGTCGCGATTGGCACCGGACGCCAGGAAGCCGACTTCATCGATTTGATGGTTCCGGCCGTGATGCACTCGCTCGAAAAGAGTTGGGAGACCATGACCAGCGAGCATGAAACGCTCGACAGCAAGCTAGCCGAGCTGGTGAAACGGCGCGGAACCATTGAAGCGGCCCAACAAGCCCTTGTCGACGACCATCGCCTGGCTGACTGCCAACTCGAATTAGGTGTCGTCGAGGCCAACATCACTGCCGCCGGCGAAGCATGGCGCGAGCGAGCGGTGGTGAGTTTCTTTCTCGAACGCATTCGCAAAGATTACGAACAGAACCGCCAGCCCGATACACTTATCGAGGCGAGCGAATACTTCGCACGGCTCACCGGCGGTCAATACACGCGTGTCTGGACCCCGCTGGCGAACGATATTTTGCTCGTCGACAGGGCTACAAATGGCGATGCCGACGGGGCCTCGCTGGGCGTCGATTCGCTCAGCCGGGGTACGCGCGAGCAGTTGTTCTTGAGTATTCGGTTGGCTTTGGTTGCCATGTTTGCGCGGCGCGGCATTCAGCTACCGATGGTGCTCGACGATGTGCTGGTCAATTACGACGAACGCCGAGCGGCACGAGCGGCCGAAGTCTTGGCCGATTTCGCCCGCGAGGGACACCAACTACTGGTGTTCACATGCCACGAACACATTTGGCGAATCTTTCGCGAGATCAAGTGCGACGTGCGGCGTCTGCCCGCTCGCTATGCTAGCGACTTCGAGGACGGCGACGTCATCGAAGAAGCCACTGAAACAATCATTGTTGAGCAAGCGCCCGAGCCCGACGTGATCGAAGTTCAGCAAGTCGTCGAA
Source organism: Pirellulales bacterium (assembly GCA_041752635.1). Classification (GTDB taxonomy): domain Bacteria; phylum Planctomycetota; class Planctomycetia; order Pirellulales; family Lacipirellulaceae; genus JBGSWC01. Next base: position 15,118 of record JBGSWC010000163.1, read on the forward strand.
GTACCAAATGAAGAAATTGAGGAGTTCGTCGAAGAAATAGTCGAAGACGAGCCCGTCGAGTTCGAGTATGGCGGCGACATTCCGCTGCGCGAAATTTCGGATTCGATTGAGTTTGAATACGCGACCGACATCCCCGATCGCCCCGCTCCGCCATCGCGAATCGAAACCGTCGTTGAATACGACTGGGGGCATGATGATTATGTGCCCGATTGGGGGACCGAAGCCGACGACCAGAGGCCGCATGTTGAGCCGACGGCGCTAGCCGCGGCTGGAGCCGGCGAAACCCGCGGCTAGCGCCGTTGGCTCAAGTCGCTAACGAACGAACTCGTCGACTGCTAAGCGTAGTTCGCTGACTTCGTGTCCGTTCCATACCTGTTTTCCGTCGGGCGCGAACAGGTGAAGCGAGGGGATCATCGTAACGCCCAGGTCGTTGAGTACCTGCTCGCCACCGTAGGCGACCGGCCAGTCGAATTCGTCGACGCTGTCAACGTATCCGGTTACCGCTTCCGCTTCGTCGGCCGGTTCGGGAGTGACACCAATCAGCACGATACCGCGCTTAGTCAATTCGGGCACAACCTGGGCTAGTTCGGGTATCGCCGCCCGACAAGGTCCGCACCACGTCGCCCAACAGTCGATGACAACCCACTTGTCGTCGAGGTCGGCGTCGACCATGGGGCCGGTCGTATTGTGCCACCCGGCGACCGATGCCACACTCGGCCGAGGTGCCATCGGCACTGTCGGCAACGAAGGCGGAAACTGCAACCGCCAAATAATATAAATCGCGACTGCGATGATCGCGATCAGCAGCAATACGCTGGCTTGGCCGCATCGAGCAGGGAGCGGGGAGCGGAGAACAGGGAGAGTCATTGGTGCTGGTTGAAGCTCGGTGTTAGGAATGGAATGTCGAATGACGAAATCCGAATGACGAAAATATTCGCTTCGTTCGTCATTCGCCATTCTACCACATTTTCTCACTGCTCCCTGTTCCAAACTCCCTGCTCTCATTCAATTCTTCGTCTCAGTAAAATCGCTTCGCTGGCATTCACATCTTCACCTGGTTTGAAGGCGACCGGCCGGGTACGGTCGATGAGATAGAACCCGCGGTGCCGACGGTTCTCGCCGGTATCGATGCCGAGTTCCTTGCCGAGTTGATAGCCATCGGGATAAACAGAGTTGTAAAGGGCTCGCGCGCGGTCGACATCGCCACCGGCTTGGTTGGTGAATTTCTCCGCCGTTCCGGTCGTGGCATCATCCCAATCAGGTGCCTTGCTGACCTCAAAATACCCCACGGTCACCCACACGGCAAACACTCCCGAGCGAGTTGTGGTGAGATTTTCGATACGGGTGAGGGGCTGCAACTGCTGCGCCGGGTTGCGAAGTGCGTCGACACAGTAGTTGGGGTTCGGACCGGTCACGCCAACGGCACCAGCCGAGAACAACGGATGTTGAATCACCGATTTTGGATCGCTGGTGACCGCGATGCCATCGCTGCCACCAAATCCGGCTTCGGAAATATCATCGACCCAGCCGTTTAGGTCGTCGTCGACGTTTTCATCGCCCCAGGCTTGCGCTGCTCCGGGCGTATAGTGATGGGGCCGCATGAGCGTACCGTCGATGCCGTTGCGGACCATCGATTGCAGCGGCACAAGCTCGCCTTCATTCGGTGCGCGGAACGGATTGGCAATCATCGTTGGCAGCTCGTTGGCAAACGTCTGCTCGATGGTGCTGGCGGCCGTGCTCGCCACCCCGCTGGGTGTGTAGTAGCCATGTCGACTCCGCACGATATCGCGCCAAGCGGGGCCAAGGTGGCCGAGCGACACATCGCGACCATCGAGCAATCGGTGCATCATGCCATCATAAACAAGGCTCCAGGTTCGCTCGGGTGTGCCATTCGGCGGGTTGCCAACGGCCGGCACACGGCGACCAACCATCGTGTTCAGGTTCACGCGGCCCGGTTCGCTGTAGTTGTCGACGCGATTAAAGGGTGCCGCGAAACCCCAGCGAGGATCGAGCGTTGGATCGGCTAACCCTTGGCCGACACCACTCGAACCATGTCGGGCACTACCGGTAAGATTAAATAGCGACGGCGCAAGCATCGTGTCGGTGTGGCTAAACCGGCTCGGCACGTGGACGAAGTCGAACATGCGGTAGTAGTTTGGCGCGCCGAGCGAGACGATGTTCATGTTGTCGGCCGTCGGTAGCGTAGCCGATGTGTTGGCGTTCGACTGAAAGAAATTCAGCAGGTGGCCAAAGTAAGCCTGTTTCGCCTCGTAGCGAAACGCATTGGTAACTTCGGCATCGACCGCCATCGGCAGTGGTGCTCCGATCGCGGGGAGCGGCAGCGAGTTGCCATCTTTATCGAATAGACCAAGCTCGGCATATGCGTTGATGCCATTGTCGGGATTGGGCGTCGAGAACTGCCGCAATAGCGTCCCTTGCGATGCCGAGGGGACTTGCAGCAACTCGCCCGCGCTAATGAAGGGGCGGTTGTTCCAGGCGAGCGAGTTATAAGTCGAGTTGACCCGCGTATCGTCGGCCGAGTTGCCGGGGGTGTTCATCGCGTCGACGAACCCAGGACGTGGCATACCAATCGCAGGTCCGGTCGGGGCGACAACCGATTGGCTGGTGTCGGGATCATTACCCCCTTGCTGGAAATAAATGTCGCCAAACGCTTCGTTGGCGATGCCCATCGAATGCCGTAAGGCGAAGTTGAACTGATTGCGCTCGATGCCGAGTCGCGGGTTGGTTCTGACCGCCGTGCTGGCCTGTAAGTCCTTGGTGCGGTGGGGTGGTTCTTGGCCGAACAGTTCGCGGAACTGTGGGTCGACCGCGGTGATGAGTTTCTTGCCCCGTTCGAGCGACGAGAAATCGATTCCCCGTCGCGGCGTCGGCACCACCGCCGATTGTTCTTCGCCACACACGCCATTGAAGGCAGTGAGGTCGACGCTCGACGAGTCGACGGTCACATAGGGATTGACCGGCAGCGAAGGGTCGTGTTCGCGATGGGCCGGGTCACCAATCGGGGCATCGTTCGGCAATCGGTTCGCCTCGTCCCACGTGCCATAGTCGGCTTCGGGATTCCAGGGCATGTTGGGGTCGGCGAGTCGCTGAAGGTGAAAGACCCGGTAATTGGGTGTCGTCCCTTCGATGCGAAGCTCGGGCTCGACATCGAACGGCGTGTCGTAATAAGCGTTGGGCGAACCGCCACCGCCACCGGCGCGGATGTAACGACCTTCGCCACCAGCGAGTTGCGGCTCGAAGTCGAAGCGTTGCTGTTCGAGTTCTTCGAGTTCGTCCTCACGAACGCCATAACCATAGATCGGTTCGCTGATGTTGAAGTCGTCGATCGGGAACGACGCCACCGGCATCACCACGCGTGCGTCGAGCGAATCGCCCGCAAGCTGGTCTGCCGGCGCATCGACTTGTGAATCGGCAAGGTAAACGAGTTGGCCATTCATAAACGCAAGATCGCCACTTCGTTGCCCTTCGGCCGATGGCACCGCGGCTGTTGAAGCAGCGCCGTTGCCGAATGCGCCAAACTGCTGGGCATCGAAGCCGACTCGTGGGAAGAGTTGGAAACGTCGCACGTTTTTCTTGAAGAATGCTCTCGCTTGAAAATCGGCCGAGTTGCCCGGTTCGTAGGGGCGACCAATCACGGTGCTGAACGACGGTTGAGGTGTGGCGGGATCGTTGGCCAAGAACGTATACTGCGGACCACGCGGACCAATCACCGCATAGCGACCCGGCAGCACCGGCGAAACCAACGCGCGGCCCTGGGCGTCGTGGGCGGCCGCCGCCAAGAAGCGGTGCGTCAGCGCATATTCCTGGGGCTTGTTGTTGCGTCCCTGGGTGCTCCATGGCACGGTGCCATAGATGGTCATGTAGCTGAACGGCACGCGAACTGGTTCGCGCCGCCAGACGCCAAACAGCGAGTTTTCGGTCGCTGGCGACGCCAAATCGCCCCGCTCGTAGATGCGAGTATACTGGCGATCGGCTTGGCGATAGTCGCCGCCGGTGAAGTAGAACTCGCGTTCGATATAGGGGAATGGTTTGCTGAACATGCGGCGCGAATAGGTGGCCGGTTCGTTCTTGCCGTTCGTCGCGTTGATGTTCTCGCGAATAATCTGTCGAGGTTTCAGCTCTTTCATCTTAATTCGTACGGTGCCCCCCTGTGCGCTGTCGACCGTACGGTCGTACATGTTGCCCCAGTCGGGATTGGTGAACGTGAGCCGGTTGTAAACGTCGTTGTCGTATCGCTCGGCTGCGTCGAGCATCTCTTGTTCGACGCGACTCGAAGTCGGCACGTCGATCGACACCGGGAACTTGTCGACGCCGTTAGGGTCGGTGTTGCGATATTGTGGATGTTCTTCGACGACGACCATCCGCCACACGGGCGAGCGACGATACTCCTCGGGACGCGGGTTATTGGGGTCCAAGTACGATCCAAAAGTGGAGAGCCGCGACAACTCGACACCTTCACTTGGCGCTATTTGGTAGACGAACGGATCGTTGGGATCGACCACAACCCGGCTGTAAAGCTCTGGGGGACGCGAGCCATCGCTGCTCCAAGGATTATAAATCTCAACGAACGCGGCACCCTGCGGTCGGAGCCCTTGGTCGAGATCGTCGTCGGGATAGACGCCGTTGTTGTCGGGTTCGGTCAGTTCTTCGTTTTCGTTCTTGAGATAACCGTGAATCTCGTCCTGTTGGTTCTCGGTGCGGCGATCGTGCCAGGCGAGTGTCTCGGTGATGAGCAGTTCGGGCCGCTCGGCACCCCACACGATTTGGCGGGTCTGATCGCTCACCAGCCGGAATGCAGGCTCGCTCAAGTTGAATTGTGCCTGCAGCGAGTTGTAGACTCGTTGGCCATTGGGACTGTTCACGCCAATTTGGTCCCAGTCGATAAACTGGCCACTAGCTTCGTCGGTCGACGGGTCACTGTCGATCGGAAGTTCGCGATACACTCCGTTCTCGTCGAAACCGGTCACGTTCCAACCGTCCCAAGGGTTTTCGTCGTACTCGAACGACGTGCAGGTGCCATCGCCATCGCGGAAGTCGACACAGTTGACCGCCCACTGGGCCACTTCGCGGAGACTCATGCGACGCTGGGCGAAGAACTTCGCCTGTGGCGCGGCATCGGCGGCGGCCACGCCGGCGTCGATCAGCTCTTGCTCGCGAGCTTCGGCCAGTTGTCGCACATAGATCTGGATCTGGGGATCTTGAGGGTCGTAAGGCGCGACATAGTTTTCGTCGGTCAACAACAGCATCGCCACATAAAGGTGACGAGCATAAAGCTGGCGGGCGAGGTGTTGATCGTCGCGAAGCGGCGCATTACGCGCTACCGAACGGCCGCTCACGTCGATTCCCATCACGACATCGCCAGCTACCGCCAGGCGAATGCCGCTGCCATCGAATTCGTCGCTGGGGAATTGATTCGACGGAGGCGTGTAGGTCGGATTTCCTCGGTTGTCGCGGCTGTTGTCGAGATTGATAAAGGGTTCGGGATCGTCCCAGCGACCGTTGCCGTTGAGATCGACAAACGGCTCGCCCGCTTCAATCGGTTCGTCGACAACACCATCGCCGTTGTCGTCGAGACCGTTTCCGAACGGTCGGTTGAGGTCCATCTTTTCGCCGCGGAGAATCTCGGGAGCGAGAATCTGAGCGCAAATGTTGTTGAGTGCCGCGATGGCGGTCGCGTTGTTGAAGTTGTAGGGAGGCAAGCCGCGCTCGATGCGATTCTTTTGGATG
>JBGSWC010000164.1:0-1870 GCA_041752635.1 Pirellulales bacterium
GTTGGCGACACGAGCACACAACCGACCGGTGCTCCATAGCCGCAATGGGCGTCGGGATTGAGCACCAGATCAGTGACCCCAGGCGCAAGCCGCGAGTTGATCGCCTGTTGCAAGCAGAGATCGTCGAAAGTGGCGCGAATCGCCTCGTTTCCGATCACAGTGATTGGTTTTGTCTTGGCACCGGTCGGCAGAATGCCGGTCGCGTCGTCGGTGGCGATGATTTGAGGTGGCATGAGTGTCTCGGTGACGCGAAAAAGTCCGTCGCGATGAATGAGTAAAGAAACGTGATAGAAGACGCTTTGTGTCGACTGGGGTTCGCCGAAAAAACCAGTCGGTGCGTACTGCCATTGCCCTGATGGACAACGGATCTGGCTTCATTTATTCGTCCGGCGGGTAGCCAACTGTTTGCTTGCCCACTTTGCAAGCTCTTCGCGACGGATTTTGCTGTTGTGGCGGATGTCGACTGGCAGACTTGAATGAACAAACACATGTCGAATATCACGAGTCATTTCATGCTGATGCAGAAAATCGCGAACGCTCTGCATGCTCTTGGCTGTCCACCGCCCTGGCTCAGGCTCGACGACGACAATCGGCACAACCGATGGACTTGTTCCAATACCGACGAGGGCCGAGCGGCGGACAGCCGGGTGGGAGTTGGCAATTCCCTCGACGCACTCGGTGAAAAGTGTGCGACCGGCGAAGGCGACACGTTGTGACTTGCGTCCGCAGTACCAGAAACGCTCACCCTCGTCAAAGTAACCCACGTCGCCCGTGCGGTGCCAGACTGTGTCGCCATCGTTGATTTTCGCGAGCCGGTTTGCCTGTTGGGCGCCAATCGCCACATAACGCCGCGAGACCTTCGGCCCGCGCACGATGAGCTCGCCGATTTCACCACCATCGACTGGCTTGCAATCATCAATACCTTCGATTGCTTGATCGCTGATAGCGATAGTCTTCCATTCGATGCTCTCGACCCGTTTTCCGACGCAAACACCAGTGCCCGCTTCAAGAACGTTCTGGACCTTTGATTGCTTTTTTAGCTCAGCGGCCGAGATCGACGAAATCGGCAGACACTCGGTCGCACCGTAAGGCGTGTGCATCGTCGCCTGGGCGTGGACGTGGGCAAGCGTTCGCTCGATGACGGACAGCGGTACTGGCGCACCACAACTGAACAGCTCGCAGAGCGTCGGCACTGCCAGTCGATGTTCGCGGCAGTATCGGCTCAGTCGGTCCCACACCGCCGGCGAGGCGAACGACTGAGTGACATTCCAATCTTTGGCGGCCGCGATGAGCTTCGCCGGATCGCACGATGCTGGCTTCGAGAAGTCCATCTCGGGCAACACGGTCGTAATACCTAACGCGACATTGAACAGCCCGAACAGCGGAAAACACGCCAAGTCGACGCCCCCGGCTTGCAGACCATACATCCGCTCGATTTCAGTGAGCTGTGCCGCGAACGTCTCGTGGCGGTACTCAACTCCCTTGGGGGGGCCGGTGCTGCCGCTGGTGAAGACCACAGCCGCCGGGTCGTTGGCCGACGTGTGAGGTAACACGGCTGTCGAGTGACTTCCCATCGCTTCGAGTTCACGCAGTGTCGGGCCACTCCAACACCAACGGCGGCCAACCGTGATATTGTGCTTCGCCAATCGAAAGCGCCGGCGATACAACAGCCTCAGCAAATGGGCCTGGGGAATACCAACGAACCCCTCGGGCTCGGTGGCGGCCAGGCAGTCGACGAGGTTCTTGCGACCAAGCCCTGCATCAACGAGCACGAGCGTCGCACCGCTCCTCAGCAGCCCAAAGACGAGCGCCACGAAGTCGATGCCAGGACGGACCAACAACGCGAGCCGCGTGCCGGGCGAGACGCCCG
>JBGSWC010000165.1:0-4506 GCA_041752635.1 Pirellulales bacterium
CCGACGTGGATCGCGCGCGCTGGCGAACTGCTCGCTGTCGAGCTGTGTGAGTCGCTGACGCACATCTTGGGGGTCAAGTTGTGAATTGAGATTCAACACGGCAAAGGAGGTCGCAGATTGGCAGGCTAAATAGGGTGAGTAACGCCCTGTAAAGATAGGTCGGCACCCAGTCGCTGGATTGCCCCGAAACGGCGGCGACATGGGAAGTAGGTGACAACGACGATACAACCGGCGCGATCCGACCAAACTGCAATGGACGCCCATCGGCGGTTGCTGAATAATCGCCAGCGTATGCCCTGCCACCGCTGCGCGCATTGCTAGCACTCCACCAACCATGACATTCGCCTTTATTACCGAGCCGGCTGTGTTCTTCGCCGGAGCGATTTGCTTTGCATTGGCCGGCGCCCAGGTAGCTTGGATGGCCAGCAGCGGCTGGCGTCGTCGAGTCGATGCCGAGCGAAAATACCTTGCCGAAAAAGAGTCGTTCGTTGACCAAGTCGCCACAACGCTTCGGGCGGCGCGGGCGGCCAACGTTCGTCTCGCGGGTTGGCAGGGAACTCGCCGCCTCGCCGTTTCGGCTATAGTAGACGAAGCCGAAGGAGTCAAGTCATTTTATTTGGTGGCCCCCGACGGCCGGCCATTGCCGACATTTGAGCCGGGACAATATCTCACGCTACACCTGCCGATTGGCAAGCAAGGTAAACCGGTTGTCCGCTGCTATTCGCTCTCGGATCGCCCACGCGAGCAGTTTTACCGCATCACGGTCAAGCGATGCCCGGCGCCGGTCGATTCTCCGCAATTGCCTGCCGGTCTAGCGAGCAACTGGTTGCACGACTACGCGACGGTCGGCGCCACCATCGAGACGGCGGCACCTGGGGGAGCGTTTTTTCTTGATCCCCGCTGCGACGAACCGGTAGTGCTCGTCGCAGGAGGCGTTGGTGTCACGCCACTCGCAAGCATGTTGGCGTCAATTGCGACGACCGCGCCTTCGCGAACCGTGTGGTTGTTTTATGGCGTTCGGAATGGTCGCGAACACATTTTTCGCGACACACTGCTCGATCTGGTGAACGAGAACGATCGCATTACACAGTTCGTCGCTTATTCATCGCCCGATGCGACTGATCGCGCGGGCATCGACTACACCTATCGTGGGCGGCTCACGGCCGAGATTATCAAAGGGCAACTGCCTCCCGGCAAGTATCGCTACTACCTTTGCGGACCCCCGAGCATGATGCAGTCGCTCGTTGTGGGGCTGCTCGAATTGGGGGTGAGCGACGATCGCATTCACTTCGAAGCGTTTGGGCCCGCGAGCGTGAAGCGGCCGACGCGAGAGATCGTCGAGCCGGTCAACGTCCGATTCAAAAACGGCGGCGACGAATGTCAGTGGACGGGCGAGTTTGGCAGTCTGTTGGAGTTGGCCGAAGCCCACGGCATTGATGTCGAGTTCGGTTGCCGAGCCGGCAACTGCGGTCAGTGTGCGGTGCAAGTGGTCGAAGGAAACGTCGAGTCGGCCCGCCAGCCGGGCGTGAGTTTACCCGAAGGTCAATGCCTGCTCTGCATCAGCACACCAACGTCGCCCGTGGTATTGGAGGTTTAAGCATGCGTGATCGATCGTCCCATAGTAGCACGGTTCTCCGAACCGTGTTTTCACGGTTCGGAGAACCGTGCTACAGATCAATCGCAAATTCCGGCCTACTCGCCATCGTTTGCGTTCTGCTCATTGCGGCGACCGATGCTGCGCCCGAGTTCAACCCGCGTCAAGCCGATCCCGCATTGGTGATGAGTTCGGCGACTTGCACCAAGTGCCACCAACCCGAAATGAACGCTTGGATGGCGACGCCCCACTATTCGACCTTCGAAACGCTGCATCGCACACCCGAGGCAAAAGCCATCGCCGACCGGCTCGGCCTGCGATCGGTCAAACGCAATGACGTTTGCATCTCGTGCCATTACACACAGCAAATGGTCGACGAGCGGCCACGCATTATCGAAGGCGTAAGCTGCGAGAGCTGTCACGGCGGCGCACGCGATTGGCTCGAACTGCATGCCGACTACGGCGGACCCGGTATCGACGCGACCACCGAGTCGCCCGCCCATCGCCAGCAGCGACGCGACGCGAGCATCGCCGCCGGTATGAATAATCCTAGCAACTTGTATTTGGTCGCCCGCCAGTGCCTGAGTTGCCACACGGTGCCGAACGAAGAACTCGTGAACAAAGGGGGCCACAAGGCGGGGAGTATCGACTTTGAACTGGTCGCTTGGTCGCAAGGCATGGTGCGGCATAACTTTGTGCGCGGTGCTGGCGTCAATGTGCCCAGCGATCCGCCGCGATTGCGCGTCATGTACATCGTCGGTCTGCTGGCCGACCTCGAAGCGAGTCTCCGCGCGACCGCCGTCGCGACCACTCCCGAGACGTTCGGCAAAACGAGTGCCACACGCGCCGCCAACATCAAACAAAGGCTGTGGCAAATTCAGCGCGCGATCGAGCACCCGTTGCTCACCGAAGCCCTCGAACCCCTCGCCACGCTCGAACTACGGATCGGGAACCGCGAAGCAATCGAAACGGCAGCCGACAGCGTGGGAGCAACCGCCAACAAGTTCGCAACGACCGTCGACGGAAGTGGGTTGGAAGCAATCGACTCGCTGCTGCCTGCTCCGAATCAGTATCGGGTGAGTAAGTGAATAAGTTTCAGCGACGAGACGTAGCTCGTCGGCTATTCGTCAATCAGCATTTCCCTTTCATCCTTCATCCTTCATCCTTTCAGTATGTCTCCCACCATCATCGATCGCCCTGCACGTTGGGACACGCCGTTTGGCGAGTCGATGACCGAGGGGTTTGTTGAACGGCTGCTGTCGATCGAACCGTTTCGTTCGATCGATGCCAGTGCGTTTCCCAATTCGCTCCCGCTGCGAGGTCTGCTGAAGAACGATTGTCGGGTGGTCGAATTCGAGTCGGGTGACTTGGTTGTGCGTGAGGGGGACTACGGCAATAGCGCGTTTTTTGTGTTGCACGGACACGTGAGGGTGGCTCTCGAAGGATTGCCCCCTGAGAAGGTAGGACGTCCCCAAGCTGCCAAGCCAACGTGGTGGAAAGCGATTTCGAGTTTGTGGCACGACCGACAAACGCCCGAGCGACGACCGCGGATCGCAGGGCAATCCGGCGTCGCCACTCGCGAAGGAACTCAAGGAACGCGCATCTTTTTGCAAGATATCCCACGGGTGCTCGACGAAACCCGCACGGCGCAAATTGGTCCGGGAGAGTTGTTCGGTGAGCTCGCAGCACTCACGAGATCGCCCCGCACGGCGACCGTGTTTGCCGACGGCAGTTGCGTGCTATTAGAGCTTCGCTGGCAGGGACTACGCGACCTCATGCGTCGCACGCCAGCGATTCGGCAACACGTCGACCGACTCTATCGCGATAACAGCCTGCGGGTTCACCTCCGCGAAACGCCTCTGTTGGCCAGCGTACCCGCCCCCCAGCTCGATTTCATCGCGAAGGCCACACAATTTCAATCGTACGGAAACTTCGATTGGCATCGCGACGCCACTTCGACCGCGCACCCGATGGAACTTATCGAAGCCGAGCCGCTGATCGTTGCCGAAGGAACAAAGCCAGCAGGGTTGCTACTCGTGCGATCGGGGTTCGTGCGTGTGAGCCAGCAATTTGGTGAAGGGCATCGCACGATTACTTACTTGGGCAAAGGAGATTCGTTCGGCTTGCCCGAACTGCTGAGCGTCGACGCCAACGACGAGCCGGCCGACTATCGCTACTCGCTGCGTGCGATCGGCTACGCCGATCTCTTGCTGATTCCGCGCGAGTGTTTTCGTCACGATGTCGTTCCCCATTTGCCCGCCGACGAAGTCGCTCGACTGCAAAAAACCATCGCTCAGCACAGCGCTACGCCGGCGACGACCCCGCTCATCGATTACTTGGTCGACGCGAGGCTTATCAATGGCATCGAAGCAATGGTCATCAATATGGACCGCTGCACACGCTGCGACGATTGTGTGCGTGCCTGTGCATCGACGCACGACGGCAATCCGCGGTTTGTGCGGAGCGGCCCGACCTTTGACAAATTTATGTTCGCTCACGCCTGCATGCACTGTGTCGATCCGGTGTGCTTGATTGGTTGCCCCACCGGCGCCATTCACCGCGACAGCGCGACAGGGGTCGTGCGGATCAACGACAACACCTGTATCGGCTGCGCGACCTGTGCGAACAGTTGTCCGTACAGCAATATTCAGATGGTCGAAATCCGCGATACACATGGGCTGCCGGTCGTCGACACGTCGGCCGGACTGCCCATCGTGAAAGCCACCAAGTGCGATCTTTGTAGCGATCAACCGACCGGTCCCGCTTGCCAAAATGCGTGTCCCCACGATGCCCTCGTGCGGCTCGATTTATCGAATCTCGCCACCACCACGAATTGGACAACCCGATAAGTGTAGCCACCAAATGTAGCCACCGTCGCCAGACGGTGGACGAACTGCCGACGAGCCCGTCAA
>JBGSWC010000166.1:0-14174 GCA_041752635.1 Pirellulales bacterium
ACACCTCTTGTGGCGTGAGGATTGTTAACAAATCCACTACGCAGGAGGTGTTCGCTTTTCTCACGCTAGCAGTGCAGCGATAGCAATGCTTAAGCGTTGAGGCGACAGTAGTTACGCGAATGTTAATGCCATTCGTGTCAGAGTTCTGATCGTTTTGACCCCGAAATGGCAAACACGATTGGAGGGGACAAAACCCCGAATTTTGTTCCGCCCGAAAAATGCAAAAGCACCTTGTTTTCCAGTCGATTTCGCACATCGCCAGTGAATTTCGTACCTGGGTTTTGACTGACCAGTTGGTGACGTTTTGGACAAAACCCATTTTTGCGAGTTGAGAGTCGAGTGTGGAGAGTCGAGAGGAAAGGAGTTGGTAGCATGGGCGTCCCCGCACGTACGACGCAGCACCCAAGAGCCGTGCCCGTACGGGTTCGGGTGAGTTGAGTTTCAAGTTGTCAGTTGTCAGTGGGCGGTGGGCGGTGGGCGGCTTCGCCGCGCGAAACAACGCTTCTATAAAGTCGACGCTCTAGTTGCCCTCTGCCCTCTGCCTGCTGCCCTCTACCCCGGGTGCCACCCTCTGGCTTGTATAGCAGTGTTTGTCGAACAGAGTTTCATGCCCCCTTTCTACCAAACCGCTTGGCCAATTTCGACAACAAAATTTGGCCGTTTTGAGCCGACAGCGCTAGCTGCGGGTAAGGCAACCACAGCGAAACAACGCACGATCGACGCGACCACGCGAACGCACATCCCACGTCATTCCCGCCCCCGTAGCGACGTTCCCGCGCAGAGCCTGTCGTGACGTTTATCCACAAATTAGATTTGGCCGAAGGCCTTGCGACACCGTAGCCTAGGGCAACGCCCTAGGAATCAGAAGGACAGTGATTCTTTTGGCTGAAGGCCATACCCAACCAGCAAGACCTTTCGGGTGAGTTTGGCTTTCAGCCAAAGTGGGTTCGCACAACCTACCAACCTTGGGCGATGCCCAAGGCTACGATGAAAAAGGCCTTCGGCCAATTCCCGTAACGGTCGTTCAAGCCAATCGCAAGATGTGTAAAAATGACAGGGTGGGAGTCCAGACGCAAGGGCCGTTTGGCTCGCACTGCGTCGAGTAAAGGTAATTCTTTCTTCAGCACATATTTGTAGAGAAACAACAGCGCCGATAGAGCCCGCGTCTGCATGCTTGCAGCGACATTTCGCTGGGTGGCCAACCAAGTCAAAAATTGCTCGACTTCCGGACCTCCCATTTCTGCCGGATGACGCTTTTGGTGATGGAGAATGAATCGGCGAATCCACTGCACGTAGGCTTGTTCGGTACGAAGAGCATCGTGTTTCGTGCGCAACATATCGCGAACCTGGTCGAGCAGCTTGCGGGGTCTTGTCGTCGAATTGATTGCTCTGGAATCGTTTCGCTGATAGAATTCCGACATCGCAATACCTCAGAGCATGTAAAGGGAATACCGATAAGTGAACACCTGTATACTGTTCCTTGCTCCGTTTGTCAAATGGTGTTATCCACGCGTGTGAGTCATACGGTCTTATCTACAGTTTGTGTCGAATAACAAGTTATCCCAATTAGTTGTCGCAAAGGTGAAATAAATTCCGTATGCTAAATCCGTACAAATCACCTATCGACCCCTCCGCTAATCATTCTCTGTCGCAACCTTTCCGCGTCGCTCCTCTTGCGGTTTGGTTGGTCGGATACGCTCTTCAATTCGCTCTTTTTGCGGGATTCATTGAGTCTTGGAATTCAGATCGGGTATTCTTTAATTCACATTCTGACGATTTGAAATTGCTACTTTTCGGCTGTCCGATTGTCGCCTGTGCGTTGATTTCAGTTCTTGCTATCTTGCTTAAGATGAAACACTTGACCATTACAACACGAATTTGGCTTGCGATCGGATCGATGGTGTTATTCGGAGCAACTTGGTATGGGTTCTGGATTTACCTATTGGCAAATTTGTATTCGCGTATGAGCAATTAATGCGGCGAAAACGGGGCGAAAACGGGGCCATCCATCTCCACCGGGGGTGTTGCTGTGTTCGGGGCTAAGCGAGAGTCAGCCATCCATGGCTGGCTCGACCGGTCGACAATAACGCACTTCACAGCAACAAGTTGCGGCGACTCACGGAGTTCGATTAGGATGTCCCCCAGGCGGATACCAGTAACGGTTCCCCACTCTCCCGCAAAACCCGCTGGAACGGTCGTCGTAAACATTCCAGCACCCAGCCCATGGCCACTGTTTATTCCTAAATTCCGGCTGACGGCAGCGAGATTTACGAACGGTATTATTCTGCCGTCGCTTATTTGCTCTGCAATTCTAGCCGTAACCCATTGATTTGATCGTCCTGCGAAACCTCACGGCCCAGGGTCGTTTGCGCATTGTATTTGGCCGGAAGGTCGATGTTGGGGTGGGTAATTTCAATGCGATAGAGTCCGGCGTTCACGCCGCGGACTCCCTGGAGTCCCTCGGGTAAATCTTCGGGGGCGATGGTGAACATCGCCCGACCGTTATCGCGAGTGGTTCCCCCGGCAGGTTTAATTGCGTCGCCGAAGCAGGGTTCGGGCACAAGTTTGACTTCTGCTTGCGGCAGGGGACGACCGTCGAGTGTGACCGTGCAACCGAGTGTAAACATTCCGATGTCCGCGCCGAACAACTGCCCGATGCGCGTGGCGATTTCATCGGCACTGACGAGTTTGTCGTTATCTTTGTCGTACCGCTTGAATGCGTGCAGCAAGCCGGGGCACTTGGCCGCCTCCTCCTGTGATAGCTGACCATCGCCGCTAGAATCCCAAGCGTCGATTGCGGCTTTCGCTACCGAGTCGGGGTCGACATCGGGCACATCAATCGAGGCCGGTCGGTTGCTGCAACCTACTAACAGAGTCGAGCAAGTAGTGAATAAAAATAGTCTCGCGTGTAGTCGGGACATCGATCTGTTCAAATTGGCAAGGTGAATTGAAACCTGTCATTCCCGCGCAGGCGGGAATCTAGCAGGTAAGCGTCGCGTCTGGATTCCCGCCTGCGCGGGAATGACGGATCATGGTTTAGTCCTTTCTCAGAGTCCGATCTTGGTGACTTGACCATCTTTTCGGTTGGCGAGGTAGCCATAGATTTCTAAGTTGATGGCGACTTCAATCCCTTGCACCGAACCATCACACATGGCAAACAAGACAACGCCCGGATGAGGACCGCCGAAAGAGAAAGGGTCGGACAATCCGCCGCGATCTTGTTGCAAGGGATGATCGGGGCCAGCCCAACGAGTGATGTCAGGATCGGTGCCACCGACATACATGCTGAGCGAGTCGCCCCAGCGATCCCACGTTTCGTAGCGGTCGGGATTCATCGACTTCTCACCGACAGCGAACGTGTTTGTTGTGCCATCAGAAACTTGCGCGATTTTCACCTCGCTCTGCCAGAACGCTAAACCGACCATATCGGTGCCGGCCAACGGGGGGCGAAAGGTCTTCGCAGCGGCAACCGTTGAGGGGCCACCATTAGTGCCTTGCCACAAGTTTCCGCCATTGATCGTGTAACAACTTTTTAAGATTGTTTGTACCTCTGCAGCAGTAATTCGCGGTGCGCCGGGAAGGCCAGGATTGAAGGGGAGATTAAACGAGATGGTGTCGGGGTTGAAGTCGTGGAGACGGACGGCTCGTCGACTAGGGCAGATCACACCCGGCCGGGGTGTCGTCATCAATTGCACCGCGGCGTTCTTTTTCTCGGCAGGTGATCCACCTCGGCCAAGCGCATGCAGATTCCCCTCCTCCATAAAAGGCAGCACGCTGTAGGCCCAGCCACCAGGCTGGCTTTTGCCAAAACCGTAGTCAGGATCGCCGACCCATTGATAACCCCAGCCTCCCGAGGGAAAGAATTTTTGCACATCGTGATGAAGCTGAAACGCCAAACCAATCTGCTTAAGGTTGTTTGTGCAAGTTGTTCGCCGCGCTGCCTCGCGAGCCGACTGAACGGCCGGCAACAAGAGTGCCACAAGTATGCCGATAATGGCAATCACGACTAACAGTTCGACGAGTGTAAAGCCGTTTTGCTTGAGTCGACGAGACATGATTCTGCTTTCACTCGGGACTTGTGAGAAGATTCAGCCAACCACCATGCTAGGCTGAATTGCTCTCTATTTTACCGCAGGGTCGCTTGTCAGCGTACAGCAGGCGGCAATTATTTTTGCGATTCGTTCGTCGATCGCTGTTTGCACCGGCCACTACTCTTCGAGCACCAGCTCTTTTGATTCGTAGGGCGCGGGAAGGTTGGTGATCCAAACCTGTGGCGTGATTTCGCCGAGCGGCACCGGCCGACGGGTGTTGGAAGAGTCGAATTGCATCACGACCGCCTCGATCGGTTTTCCGATCATGTCGGGCGTGACGGGGAAGAAATAGCTCAGCCCCGCTTCGGCGCGATTATTTCCGTACTCCCACGGATTGGCCGGATAAGAGACCGCGCGGTCTGGGGCACCCACGAACCGGTCGCCAATGCGGAGCGCGGCGTAGGCCCCGTCGCTGCCGTGGCGACCGATGCAAGCGACAACTAGATAAGCACCCGGGGCGGCTTCGTCGAGGGTGAACTCGCCTTGCCAGGCTTGTTTGGCGGGCGAGCGCGAGTACTGGGCAAATACGTTGGAAGCGCGCCATTCGCTACGCTCAAGCTGTTTGCCATCGCTGTAGGCGACGACTTCCGCCACATTCGAGGCGGTGCCCGGGATGCGAAGATAGCGAATTGCCGGCGTGTCGGCAGGGATGTCGATATCGACTTTCTTAAGGCTGATGTCGAGCCACGTCTTGTCGATGGTATGGCTTCGTTCGAGTAAGGTTGCCTTGGCTGGATCTTCCTGGGTGATCCTGACTGGCACCTTAATCCATGTTTTCAAATCGACGGAGACAAACGCTTCCTCAGGATCGGCTGCCCAATTCGCGTGACGCAAGCTGATCTTGTCGATGCTGATCGGCTTGCCGAAATCGACACGCAACGCCCCGCTCGCGATCGGTTGCGTTCGCAAGCGAAAGTACGTTTCGAGATCGTCGTCGAACAGATATCGATCCCACACGCCTCGCTCGACGAGCAGTCGCTGGTCGAAAAAGGCGTCGCGTGCTTGCTGTACTTGTTCGATCTTCGTGGCGCCGCTGCGGAATTTCGAGCGGACTTCTAAGGCATTATTGTCGGCTGCGAAGCAGGTCGCCTCATAGAGACTTTCCGCGTCGGCGGGAATGTCGCACTTTTCAAGGTCGGCCAATTTGCGATGCCAGGGCTTCGCGAGCTTCTCGCCAGGGAACGTAACTTTGATTGTTCCGCCTTTCAGCAATTCGTCGGCCGACTTGCCGTCGAGCGCTGCGCTAGTGAACTTGCGAGGCTGGTCGGGCACTGCGACTTCGGCCGTGGTGCCGGGCATGCCCAGCAGCTTGATGACCGCCGGTTTTCCAGGCACGTCACGGACCACTTCGTATTCACAGCCTTCGACGCCCAACTCCTGCGAAGGTTGGCTCGACACGAGAAGCACGTATCCGCGAAAGGCGGGGATCGTGACCTCGACGCTGTCGCCTATCTCGAACGTGCCCAGAATCTCCTCCGACGGATGCAGACGACGCACCTCGACCGGCCCGTCGCAGTCGAGGCCAATCGACGCATCGAGTTTGACAGAATGCGTCGCTGGTTCCCAACTCGGATTGCGTAGCACGACCATCCGGGTGTCGCCGTCGCCACGCGAAACCGCATTCGGGCCATAGGTTTCGGCCGGGAGGATCTGGCCGTTGACCAGGATGTCGCGATAGGTTCGCGACAGGTTGTAGACGCGAGCCACTTTCGGAAACTCGTCGTCTCGCAGGAACCAGGGGCTGCCATACATTTGCGGCGAGAGGATCAGGTTCCGTGAAAAGGCTTGCAGGAACAGGTCGTCTTCCCAACCGTCGAGGCAAGACGACAGGCAAACACCGTGGTCTTCGACGAGTCGAATCGGCTTGCCGTTGTCGTCGACGGGAATCCCCAGTTCGACCGTGCAAGCACGGTTGTGAGTCGCCGCCTGCCGGTTCGACCGCCAGACGTCGATGTAGGCTTCGCCCCCCCACAGCCGGGTTGTCACGTAAGGCAAACCATGGCCCAAATTCAGTCGGTGGTTGATGACAATCAAATCAGGGGAGTGTTTGCGGCACTCCTTGAGCATCTCGATAAACGCATCCTGCTTTTCGGTGCGAAGCTGACCACAGACCGCGTCGACTTTGAACAGGTGAAAGTCGAAATCTCGGCAGAGCTTGACCAGCATGTCGGTGCGGGCTTTTTGCTCTTCGGGTGTGTCGCCGAACCCATCGGGTCCGAGCCATACTCCCAGGCGGCACCCGAACGATTTTGCCTTTTCGTAAATCGGTTCAAGCCCATTGGGGAAATGCTTTTGAAAACGTTCGGAATTGATGCTGCCGTAGTATTCGGGTGCGTCGATGTTGCCTGCATCGAAGGCGTAGATGTCTAATTGCATGCCATATTCGTCGTGCATCCACTTGAAGAAGTCGAGGTTGGTGAGCGTTTGGGCCTCGGTCGATCCCTCGTTTGTGTTGTTGATCCAAGAGAAGTAATGAGCGACCGACGGTGTCGATTCATCGGCCCCCGCCAGCGGATATTGCTTCGCCGGTTCATCGGCGTAGAGAGTCAAACCGCTGCTGCACAGCGACAGGATGCTTAGGCAATAAATTAAAGCGGCACGAATTTGCGTAGGCATGATGGGTTCCGATTCAGAGTTGGTATTTGCTTTCCCGAAAACGAATGCGTTCATTGGCGGACACCAGTATCATAGCAAAAATCGAGCGTCGCGTTGCACGTTGTTACGCCCATTCAGGGCTGATCGTTTTGTGTCACCACAAACCCAGTGCGGCGACCAAGCTCGCGGCGCTCACTTGGTCTTGCACTGGGCTATCGTGTTGTGGCCCTTCGGGCCACTGGCCCCAGCGGTACGCACGCGAATACTCGGCTGCCTTGTTTAAGCCGGTGGAACCGCGAACGCCCCGAAGGGGCATTCACACGAAAGTCCAGGGCAACGCCGTGGGTTCGTGGTTGGCAATAAATCGCAAGCTATGAAGGGGCGGTACTAAAGGCTTCAAATATCCTCACCATACTCCCACCCCTGCCGCACCGGTTCTTTGACGAATGCGTTGAGCTCGGGGTGGTTGGTGATCTGGCCAGCTTTCGCGTCCCATTCGATGCGGGTGTTGAAGCGTTGGGCGAGCACTCCCAGTAGAATAATCTCGGTGAGCTTCGCGCCGTAGGTGAAGTTCGAGCCTGGTTCAGGGCCCTCGCCCTTGATCGCTTGCAGCCATTCGCGGAACGGGCCGCCATCGACGCGCGCGATCGTTTCCTGCGGCGGGCTCGCCTTCCAATCCTCGAACAACGTTTCGGGTGCAATCAGCGGAGGGCCCGCGTGCGTGCCGCAGCCCAGCGCGCCCTTGGTGCCGACCATCCAGCAAGCGCGGCCCTTGTGCGTGGCGTTGTCCATGCCGAACTTGTTGATCTGGCCGACCTTGCTCCAGTCTTGCGGTCCATCGAACCAGTAGAGCGTGACCGGACCCCGCGAGCCCTTCGCCGGGAAGGTGTACTTGATGCGACTGCCGGCCGTGATGACACCGTCGAGCGAGGGCTTGCGCTCCAGACACTCGACAACTGTCGGCGGATCGAGATCGAGCGCCCAGACGGGTGTGTCGAAGGTGTGACAGCCCCAGTCGCCAAGCATGCCAGAGCCGAAGTCGTAGAACGCCCGCCATTTCTTTGGCAGATAGTCTTCGTAGAAGGGACGCATCGCCGCCGGGCCGACCCACAGGTCCCAGTTGAGCCCATCGGGCACGGGCGACTCGGGGGGCGGCATCGTCTTGGGATTGGCAAAGTGTTCGCCCCCCATCTCAGGTCCGCCGTTGCGGGCGTAAACCTCGGTGACGTCACCAATCACTCCGCCGCGAATGGCTTCGACCGACTGTCGGATGCCATGACCGGCGTGGCCTTGGTTGCCCATCTGCGTGACGACTTTGTACTTGTCCTTGGCTTTCACCAGTGTCCGCGATTGCCAAATGTTGTGTGTGAGCGGTTTTTGGGTGTAGACGTGAATGCCCCGCTCCATGCAAGCGAGCGTCGCGGGAAAGTGAGTGTGGTCGGGCGTGGAGACGACCACTGCATCGATCTTGCCGTCCATCTCATCGAGCATCACCCGAAAGTCTTCGTAAAACGGCTGGTCGGTCTGCCAGTTCTTCATGTTCTCTGCGCAGAGGTTACGATCGACATCGCAGAACGCCACCAGGTTTTCGTCTTTGCAGCCTTGGTTATAAGGCTGCTGAGCAATCCAGCCCCCCGATCCAATAAAGGCGACATTCACTTTGCTATTGGCCGACGGCCCAGGCTTGCCGATCGCGAAGCGAGGAAAGACGGTGCTGGCCGCGACGGCGGTAGTGGAGGCGAGGAAGGTACGGCGTTTCATATCTGATTGCCTTTGTGAGGGCGGTAGGGTTGATAGCTTAGGTGTGAAAATCAGATCGCGTGAGAAGGGCGAGATGGAAGCGGGCCAACCGTTTTCTCGATCAACTCATCCACCCCAATCGAATCGAGCTTGCACACCCACTCGCGGTAGTCGATGACCTTTTGATCGTCGATGCCGAAAAGGATGCGGTGCGAAGGTTTGCGGCCTCAACTTGTCAGCGGCCGGAACCCGCTTTTGTAGCGAATCACGCCCACTGCTAAACAAGTTGTCTTGCCGGGGCTTCTGGAACGCGCTCGGCAGGACTCGAACCTGCAACCCCTGGTTTCGAAGACCAGTGCTCTATCCGATTGAGCTACGAACGCATGGTGCTAGTTTAGTTGAATCAATCGCCATTTGGCGAGACCCGGCTTGGGAACAGTTCGCCGCTTGGCGGACAACTTGGCGACGCTACGCCTTCTGGCAGGCGGCCTCTTGAAGCAAACTTGACGGATGTCACGCTTGGTCTGTCCGATGACGCGCTGGATATTCTGCTCGTATAGAAGAGATCGGCCCTGGGCGGCTTCGGCTCCGACGCGGGCCTAGTCGAAATTCCCGCGTTCCAGTGGAATTGCACGACCGCTTCGTTGGCGATCTGCTCGCTCTCAATATCCAGGTCGAGGGCATTCAGGAACAGGTTGATGGCCTCGGATGACGACTGCAGCGCAATCTCGCCCGAGTAGCCATGTACTCCCTTCAGCAGCTTGAAAGACAGGGTGAGTCGCCGCGCACGCCCGTTGCTGTCGAAGTCGGAGTACTCGACGCTAAAGGATTCGCCGCGCTGGGCATCGTTCAGTAGATCACCGATGAGCCGGTCCACGACGCGACGGTAGCGCTCGGGCTCAGGCGCAGGCGGAATCCCGCTCGCCGCGTCGATCGACTCCAACAGCGGCGCGAGGTGAACCTGAACCGTCTCGCGGACGACCTCGTTGCCGAAGCCGCTGCGGTCGATGAACACCCAACCGGTGGCTTCGCTGTACGAGGCGTTCGAGCCGGCCGAAGCACGGCGGTTGGCCGACAAGTTGGAAATCTACTACACGCCAAAGCATGGACGTTGGCTCAACATGGCGGAAACCGAGTTGGGCATCATGACCCGACAGTGCCTTGATCGGCGTATCGCCGACCAGTCAACACTCCGCCAGGAGATTGATGCTTGGCAGCAGGCTCGCAACGAAGCCAAGTGCAAAGTTGACTGGCAATTCACCACTAAAGACGCCCGCATCAAGCTTAAGCGGCTTTACCGTCACTTCAGTTCTGAAGGGCCACAAGTGCTTTGTGGCGATTGAAAACTAGGGCTGGGTGGCTGGGTGGAACGAAGCACGAGCGAGTTGCAGTGACCGGCATTCCTAACTGACGTCGAATTAAGGCGGAACACTCTTTTCCGAGCGAAGAGCGGGCAGAGCGCACTGATCGCCGATATCTGAAGTCGCACCGCGTGCCCGTCTCCGCAGGAGTTTGGCTCTCCCACCTGATCCGAGCACTTTGCCCAAAAAACTCGCCATTGTCGGTATCGAGCGAGGTCGGTTCGGCACGAACGACAGCGCCTCGGGGAAAGCCTCGCTGCCGACCGTCGGCAGGTAATCGTAAGTCGTGAATCGGCTTAGGTTTATGTCAAGTCGGGGCGACACGATTCGAACGTGCGACCTCCTGCTCCCAAAGCAGGCGCTCTAGCCAAGCTGAGCTACGCCCCGATTACTCAGTCAGAATGGTAACCCTTCGGCCGACCTTAGGCAATTGTGGACACTCCTTTTGGCTTGTTGGTTCGCTAGGCCGGCAAGGCATCGCGTTATCTCACGCCGCATGACGGCTGGCCGATTGGTTGCGATGGACGTAGAGCCGGTCGGTTCCGAGGTCGGCCTTGAGTGCGTATCCGAGGCTTGTGAGTAATTCGTGAGTCTCGGCGACGCTGGCACTTCCCACGAAGCGATTGTCGAAAGTTTCGAGGAAAACCGCCCGGGGGCGGAGCTGGCCGAATCCGCGGATCACGGCGTTTTCGGCACCTTCGATGTCCATGTGCAAAAGATCGACCTCGTCGATGCCGAGACGATCGCAAAGCGCGTCGAGCCGAGTTCCATCAAGCGTATCAGGACAGGTGGTTTGCTCGACGAACGAATAGGCTTGACGATAGTCATCGGTATGGCTGTAGATTGAACCTTGAGCGTCGACCTTGCCATCGATTTTCGACGAATACCAAGTGACTGGCCCATTATTGTCGCAAACAGCAACATTCTCGATTTCGATACGCGTCTCGGCCAAGTGCTGGCGGACCAACTCGGCGCGTGTTGGGTCAGCCTCGACGGTTATCACGCGGCACGGCGCGAATCGCTCGGCGAATCGCAAGGCATCGCCACCATCATAGGAACCGAGATCGATAATTGAGCGTGGGACGATGCCAAGTTCGCTCAACCAATTGCAATTGAACCTCGAGTGCGACAACTCGCGTGCGGTGCCACCGACTTGAGCCACGTATCGCGACTCTTTGAGCGGCTTCGAGTAGAGCCCGTTGGCAATCAACTTGCAACGCAACAATAACTTCTTGAACACAACACTTCTCCAGCCTTAAATTTGCGCCGGCCCGCGAACCGGCCGAGAAAGTTACCGCCATGTCTACCGAAAAGGAGCGTTCGCTGACAAGGCGAATGTGGGCATGCTCTGGTGCGGGGATGTGCTAGCAAACAGCGGCAAAGCTAAGCCGTTGACGCACTGGCGGACGATTGATGCGTAAATTGCGGCGCGGCCACGTGGGGTGGCTCACTGGTGAGATTAGGCTCGAATTGGATGCCCTCTTCTTTTTCGATCGCGAGCCTTATTCCTTTGAGATACTCGCTCAGGTTGTGATCGCTGAAATGATCGATTTGCCAGCGTCGGACGCCACCGACGAAGCCCCACCAGCGATCGCGAAACCGGCGCCAACCGGTAACCTTGCGTAACCGGTAGCGACGGTCCAAGTACATTTCGGTGCCCGCATGTCGATACCCAAACCACGCCGGCGGCACACGCGGGACAATGTCGTTGTTGTTCACCCAACGATAGTATTCGAGCCGCACGTAGTTCACGTAACGGCGGTCGCCGACGCGGGGGGCACCGTAGGTGAATAGTGCTTGCGGATTCGACTCAATGAAACTCAGCTTACAGCGACCGGCACAAATGGCTGCCATCGCCCCACCCAGCGAGTGTCCGGTGAACCACAGCGGTTTGCGATTGCTCGTTAGTGCATGTTCGAGCCTCGGCCACAGATGATCGACTTCGGACTTAAACCCGCGGTGAACTCGACCGGCTGTTTCGGCGAGTACAGACAGCGCGTTGAGGTCGGCCTCGACATCGCGCCAGTCATGTGGTTCGGTGCCCCGGCAGGCAACGACCGCGTCGCGCTCGTTGGCAAAGATATAGGCCTGGGCGCCGTCTTCGTCGTAGAACCGCGTTTCGGGAAAACCAAACTCCATTGCGTGTCGCCCCGCATCGGCGCGCGGCATGTACGCAATGTAAGACAATTCGGCAAAGAGCAATGACTTCCGCAGCAGGCTCAACTCCGCCAACGGCCTGTCGGCATGTGAGTAGAATGTCAGCGCGGGCGTGTTCTGCTGATCATCCAGTGGTCGTTCGGCGGGCACGATGGCAGTCCTTCTTGCAGTGACAGTTGCCGATTCTATCAGCTAGTGATTCAGCTCGACAACCAGTTCGTCTGGCCATCGCGATCGGCCGCAACTTTTCTCCGGCCTTGACGCAGGCGGCCGCCTGCCACACGCTAAATGGTATCGCAACACTTCTTTTGAACGCTCCCGGTGCAGTGGAAAAATTATGGCAAAGCTCTCGTTTCACGGTGCAGCACGCACAGTCACCGGCAGCAAATACTTGCTCGAAGCCGACGGCAGTCGTGTGCTGTTCGATTGTGGACTGTTTCAAGGTCTGAAAAAGCTCCGCGAGTTGAACTGGCAGCCGACGCCATTCGATGTCAAGTCGCTCGACTCGGTCGTGCTGACGCACGCTCATCTCGATCACGTCGGTTATCTGCCACGAATCGTCCGCGAGGGCTATCATCAACGCGTGTTGTGTACACCGGCCACAGCTAAGCTTGCCGAAATCATCATGCTCGACTCGGCGAAGATTCAAGAAAACGACGCGGAGTACGCCAACAAAAAAGGATTCTCGAAACACAAGCCGGCGCTCCCGCTGTACACGGGCCGCGATGTACTCGAAACGATCAAGCTGTTTCGCGAGTTGCCCCGCGAAAAGTGGCACCACGCGGCTGGGCCGGTTCACGTTTGTTTTCACGACGCCGGCCACCTGCTCGGTTCAAGCATGATTTCCGTCGAAATACGTAACGGAAGCAAGCCTCTTCGGATTTTGTTCTCGGGTGACATCGGTCGCTACGATGGGCCACTCTACCACGATCCCGAGCCACCGCCCGAGTGCGATGTGCTCGTTTGCGAGAGCACCTATGGCAATCGCGATCATCCCGACGGCGAGCTCATCGACGGGCTGGCCGAGGTGCTGGCTCGCGCCGTCAAGCGCGGCGGTGTCACCCTGTTGGCGTCGTTCGCCGTTGGACGGGCACAGCAACTGATTTACCTGATGCAGGTGCTCAAGTGCGAAGGTCGCCTACCTGACGTGCCCATTTATCTCGATAGCCCCATGTCGTGTAACGCGACCGACATCTATCGCGAATTCAGTATCGACCACGATCTCAGCGAAGGCGAGTTATGTGGCCGCGAGGTTCTCGGTGGCCCGAAAGTCCATTTGTGCCGCAGCGTCGACGAATCGAAGGCGCTCAACCAGGTGACCGGCCCGGCTGTGATCATCAGTAGCAGCGGCATGATGACGGCGGGCCGAATCTTGCACCACCTCAAACGCCGCCTGCCCGATCCAAGAACGACCGTTGTGCTCGGCGGGTACATGGCCGTTGGCACGCGTGGCCGGGCTCTCGAAGAGGGTGTTCCGACGCTGCGAATTCACGGCGAAGACATCCCCGTCAAAGCGGCTGTTGAAAAAGTGCCAGGCCTCAGCGGCCACGCCGACCGCAAGGGACTGCTCCGTTGGCTGAGCCATTTGAAGAATCCGCCGAAGCAAGTCTTTCTGACGCATGGCGAAGAAGACAGCGCCGAGGCTTTTGCCGAAACGCTGCGCAGGGAAAAAGATTGGAACGTCCACGTACCTAACTTGGGCGAAACCGTAGAACTGTCAATGTAAAATGTAGCCACCGTCGCCAGACGGTGGATGACACCGGGCCACTTGTCCACCGTCCAGGCGACGGTGGCTACAGAATGGAAAACCATGTCCGACGAACAGAACACCGAAAAGAAAATCATCATCGACGAAGATTGGAAATCGCAAGTCGAAGCCGAGAAGCAAAAGGCCAACGAGCCGCAACGGGAGGGTGACGCTCCTGGGAAGCCATCGCAGCAAGCCGATGCGAACGACCCTCCGATGCCGCCGGCATCGATGCAGATGCTGGTCTCGACGCTCGCCACCGAAGCGATGATGTCGCTCGGGCAGATTCCCCACCCGATGACGGGCGAGACGGTCGTTCAGAAGAGCCAAGCGAAATACCTGATCGACACCATCGAAATCCTTAAAGATAAAACCGTGGGCAACATTCCGGCCGACGAAACGGCCGCCATTGGCGAGTTGTTGCACACACTCCGTTTGGCATTTGTGCAGATTAAGTAGCACGCTCGTAGTGACCGCATTCAT
>JBGSWC010000167.1:0-31144 GCA_041752635.1 Pirellulales bacterium
GATGTTCGGCCACATCGAGACGCTCGCCGAACGCATCGAACACCTCGAGCGTGTCCGCCAACTACAAGACGAAACCGCTGGCTTTACCGCTTACATCTGTTGGACATTTCAGTCCGAAAATACCGATATGGCCGACACGCCTACCGTTGGGTCGTTCGAGTATCTCAAGACGAATGCCGTGTCGCGGCTTTACCTCGACAACATCGCTAACATTCAGTCGAGCTGGGTTACCCAAGGACTCAAGGTTGGCCAAATGGCCCTGCTCTACGGGGCTAACGACATGGGGAGTCTGATGCTCGAAGAAAATGTCGTTGCCGAAGCCGGGACGGTCCACTTCTTAACGCTCGACGACATCCGCAATGCGATCTCGGAATTGGGTTACACACCGCGCCAACGGAATGTCTTCTACGACCTGATCGACAATGAGGTCGAAACGTTGCAGGCAGCCGAATCCGCGCTACCGGCGCTGCCAATTGTGAGCTAGACTTCTCTGAAGTTAAAAAGAGAAACCGCAGAGGGCGCAAAGAGCGCGAAGGAAGCAGCAGAGAAAAAAATAGCCACAGATGGACGCAGATGAACACAGATACACAAAAGAGGAAATTAGCCAGCAAAGCCGACGCCTTTTTCTATCTGTGTTCATCCGTGCTGATCTGTGGCTAATTGTTTTCTTCTCTGCGCTCTTTGCGCCCTCTGTGGTTCAATTTTTTGTCGGTGACTCTGCATGATCGACGTTTCGGGACTCACGAAGGTCTACGATGATTTGCGGTTTGGCCCGCAGACGGCGCTCGACAACTTTTCGTTTCAGGCGGCAGCAGGCGAGGTATTTGGAATTCTCGGCCCTAATGGCGCCGGCAAGACGACCGCCTTGCGGATTCTCTGCACGTTGCTCAAACCAACTTCGGGGTTCGCCCGCGTCAACGGGTTCGACGTCGAAACCCAGCCCGAACTTGTGCGGCACCAAATTGGTGTGATCGCCGCCAACACGGCGGTCTACGATCGTATGACCGCCTGGGAAATGGTCGATTATTTCGGCCGCCTGCATGGCATCGAACCCGCCACACTTCGCGAGCGCATGGAATCCGTTTTCGCGCGCCTCCGTATGAATGACATTCGCGAAGTGATGGGGGGCAAAATGTCGACCGGCATGAAACAGAAAGTCGCCATTGCCCGAGCGTTGGTTCACGATCCGCCGGTGCTGGTGTTCGACGAAGCAACGAACGGACTTGATGTCTTGGTCGCACGGAATTTACTCAACACCATTGTCGAGCTACGCGACCAGGGTAAGTGCATCGTTTTTTCGACGCACATCATGCGCGAGGTCGAGCGACTCTGCACTCATGTCGCAATCATGCATCGCGGTAAAAAACTGGCTGAGGGAACGCTTCCAGAGTTACGCGAAGAGTATCACGAACAGGATGTCGAAGAAATTTTCTTCGAGCTCGTGGGTCGTGCCGAGCAACTCGCGCTGGCGGAGGAAACCGCTTGAATTGGCGCAACGTCGAACTCGTTTGGCACCGCGAGCTGCGCGATCAGTTCCGTGATCGTCGATCGCTGTTTATGGTGGCCGTGCTGCCGGTGCTACTGTACCCGATGCTCGGGGCGCTCATGATGCAGTTGGCCGGCTTCCTGAAAGACCATAATACGCAAGTGTGGGTGATCGGTGCCGAGCAGCTCGCCGACATCAAGCCACGATTGTTTGCCGACGAGCAGTTCGCGTCGAGCCTGTTGCCACCTGGTTCAACACCGCCCAAGTTTGAGCTCAAGTTCCAAGACTCGGCCGGTAACAATAACAACAAGTTGCGCATCGCTCGCGACGCGCTGCAGCGGGGCGAATATGACGTGGTGGTCTACTTTCCGCCTGGTTTCGCCGACGAGATCGCCCGATTGCAGTCGCCTGACGCCGAAAATTCCCTGAGCAAATCGCCCAGCGGACGCGAGCCACCATTGCCAATCGTCTATTTCAATTCGGCGAAAGAAACTTCTGACGCCGGACAGATGCGAGTCGACCGCATGCTCGGCTTATGGCAAGCGCAGCTCATTCGCGGCAACCTCGAAGCTCGCGACGTCCCGGTCGACGTCGCGACTCCGTTCCGCGTCGATCCACAAGACGTTGCCCCCAGTGGTGGACGAGAGACCCGCACTTGGGCGCGGTTGCTGCCGTTCATTGTATTTGTGTGGGCGCTCACCGGAGCGTTCTATCCGGCGGTTGATTTGTGTGCGGGCGAAAAAGAACGAGGGACACTCGAATCGCTACTCACCAGTCCGGCACTTCGTAGCGAAATCGTCAGCGGCAAACTGCTGACCGTCATCACTTTTAGCATTTGTAGCGCGGTCGCGAACCTCGCCAGCATGGCGCTTACCGGCAAAGTGGTGATGGCCCAGTTCGGCATGCAGCCGCCACCGTTGTCGGCATTTGTTTGGCTGGTGGTCGCACTGATTCCGATGTCGGCCCTATTCAGTGCCCTCGCCCTCGCCGTCGCCGCGTTTGCGCGGAGCACAAAAGAAGGGCAGTACTACTTGATGCCGCTGCTGCTCTGTAGTCTGCCCCTGATGGTCTTGCCGCTCGCGCCCAATGTCGAACTTAACCTCGGAACCAGCCTCATACCGGTCACCGGCATGGTGCTACTACTCCGCTCGGCGATCGAGGGAAACATCGGCCCCGCCCTTCCCTATTTGCCGATGGTCGCCATCGTCACGCTCGTTTGCTGTTGGCTAGCGATTCGCTGGGCGGTGGCTCAGTTCAACAGCGAAACGGTGCTCTTTCGCGAAAGCGAAAACTTCACCCCCGGGCTGTGGCTGCGGAAACTGTACTCAGATCGCCCTGCCGTTCAGGGTGGCGGTGCGGCAATGGCCTGCATCGCGGCCATTTACTTCGCGCAGTTTCAGGCGAAGTCGCTGGGGGCCGATTTGTCGACGCCCGGGCTCATTAAACTGGTGCTCATCAGCCAAGCTTGCATACTCGTGCCGCCGCTGCTGATGGCATGGCTACTCGCCCGCGACAGTTGGTCGGCACTTCGCCTGCGGTGGCCTGTCGCGGCCTGGCATATTCCGGCCGGATGTTTGCTCGCGCTCTTTATGCATCCCCTCGGCTTGCAACTTCGGGCGTGGATTACTCACGTCTATCCATTGCCGGACCGCCTCGCTGAATTATTCGACAAAGCCGACGGGATGCCAATCGCATTGGCGTTGTTGCTCATCGCGGTGTTGCCGGGTATCTGTGAAGAACTTGCCTTTCGTGGGTTCATACTCACAGGGCTGCGGAAGTCGACCGGCCCGGTCATGGCCGTGGCAGTAAGTTCGTTAGCATTTGGATTTGCCCACGGCATTCTGCAACAGAGTCTTCTCGCGAGCCTGCTGGGTGTGGCGTTGGGAGTGATCGCTTTGCGGACCCGCAGCGTGCTTCCCGGGATTTTTTTCCATATCACCTACAACGCCAACAATGTGCTACGGCTCGGATTTGGCTCCGACTTCGAAACAGCCGCTTCGGAGTATGGTTTTGGCTGGATTCTGGGCGGCTACGTCGACAAAATGCCGGTTTATTCGCCTGAATTCACCGCGATTTGCTCGTTTGTTTCCATCGGGCTGGTTTGGGCAATCTGTCGCAGTCGTCCGGCTGACCAATTAGAAGAAGTTGGCTAACTTCCCGAATTTTACGCCTGCCGCTGGCGAAAAAAGTGGGTAGAATCATGGGCTTGCCATTCATCCCCGCTCACCTCACTTTTGCCCGTTCCGGGCTCCCCAGCCGAAGAGGTCGATAAGTTGCTAGCTCTGCGTGCCCGTATGGTTTTTCCTGTCACCGCGCCACCTCTGGCCGATGGTGTTGTCGTTGTTCAATCGGGTCGCGTGACGCAGATTGGCCGCAAACCGCCGGCAGGCGTCGAAGTGACTGACCTTGGAAACGTGGCACTCATGCCGGGCCTAGTCAACGCCCACACCCATCTGGAATTCAGCGATCGCAAAAAGCCGCTGGGCAAGCCCGGTATGGCGATGAGCGAGTGGGTGCAACAGATCGTGAACCACCGTGCGACCGCGAAAAAGAAGGTCGCCGCCATCCATGCGGGGCAGCGTGAAAGCCTGCAGATGGGCGTCACCACCGTGGGCGAAATTAGTACCACAATGGCGGTCGATTATTTGACTTACCCCCGCGCGCCACGAACCTTGCGGTTTCACGAGGTGATTGGCTTCTCGCAGGCCCGAGCGAACTCGGCCCACGGAGCCGCCGTGAAAAAACTCGGCCAGGGCTCGGCGTTTCCCTCGCTCGAAACCGTGCCCGGTGTGTCGCTCGAAGGTCTCAGCCCCCACGCACCCTATACCGTGTCTCCGCCGCTGGTGCGGCAACTCGTCGCGACCGCCGGCGAACGCAATCTGCCGGTTGCCTTCCACCTGGCCGAATCGGTCGAAGAACTCGACTTCCTGATGAGCGGCAGCGGCGGGTTTCAGGCAATCCTCGAAGAACGTGGCATGTGGGATCCCTGGGCCGTGCCGCGTGGGTCGGCACCGCTCGACTATCTGCGGATGTTGATTCGGTCGCCTCGAGCGCTTGTCGTCCACGGCAACTATCTTGACCGCAAAGAATTAGCCTTCGTCGGTCGCCACCGCGATTCGCTCTCGCTTGTCTATTGTCCACGAACGCACGCCTACTTCGGCCACACCCCTTATCCTCTCGAAGAAGCGTTGTCGCTGAACGTAAGGGTTTGTCTCGGCACCGACAGCCGCGCGTCGAACCCCGATTTGAGTCTGCTGAGCGAAATGCGCACGGTCGCCGTGAAACACCCACGGGTGAACCCCGAGCAAATTCTCGAAATGGGCACTTTCAGCGCGGCGACCGCGATGAACATTGACCGCGTCTGCGGAGCCATCCAACCGAACCGCCCCGCCGACATGATTTCGGTGCCAGTTCCCGACGGTGCGGGAGACAATCCGCTCGACGTGCTCGCCGCCGTGCTCCATGATTCAAGGCCAGCCAACGCCGTATGGATCGCCGGCGAACCGGTGTCGCTCGACGCGGAGTAGTTTGGCTTTTAACCGCTGAATCACAGTGAACACGGCGGAAAAAATAACTGTCTCAGTGCTCTCAGTGACTCACCGGTGTGTCTTCTCCCGTAATCCATGAAAAGATTGAAATGAACGGTATCGCAGTCATCAAGCAAACCGCAGGCACGACAAAAATGGTCGTCGATGCCTATTTGAGCGATCTGTCGGACGACGATTTGCTGAAACGCCCGGCCCCTGGTTGTAATCACATCGCCTGGCAACTGGGCCACTTGATAGCCGCTGAATGCGACATGCTCAACGGAGTCAGGCCGGGTGCGGCGCCCGAGTTGCCCGCCGGGTTCGTCGAGGCTCATTCGAAAGAAACGTCGAGCAGTGACGACGCCAGCAAGTTCCACAGCAAAGCCGAATACATGACGCTTTGGGAATCGGTCGCGGCCGCCACGAACAATGTTCTCGACTCGATGACCGACGCCGACCTCGACGCACCCGCCCCCGAAAGGTTGCGCGAGTGGTTTCCGACCGTCGGCGCGGTCATGGTGCTCATCGCGACTCACTCGTTAATGCATGCCGGGCAGTGGGTGCCAGTGCGACGGGCGCTGGGCAAGCCGGTGGTAATCTAAGTAATACTCGACCGCGGCAAGAGTCGGCGTAAACGGCGACTCGATTGTCGAGCCAAAAAAGTCGCTGACCACAATACGCGGTCAACGACTTTCGTTTTCTTCGCTGCCGAATTCTTGCGAATCTGGCTACATCGCTTAGTGGCAATGGGCCGCGGTGAGCGACACCAGTTGGCTGGCCAAGTTGTGCAGTGTGGCCGCTTGCGAGCGAAGCTGGTCGCAGGGATCGACTGGCACGACGGGTCGGCCGACGTAGTGGCGATTGCCGCTGAACTGATGTTGTAAAGGTTGGTTATTGACGAGTCGAATCGATGGCTTGCCACCGCCGAACTGTAAAGCAATGCCTAGCCCCGACCGCTGTTGCGGGATGATTTGGCGATTGAAGGGCACGAATTCGTGTCCGATCGGTCCGCCCGGTGGGGCGAAGAACCGGCGGTCGCTGAGCGCATCGTCGAGTTCATCGACCACGTCACAGATGTCTTTTTCAACGTCGCGGGCACGGCGAGCAACACGGTCCCAACGGTCGGGTCGGCGGGCTGCTTCGTGAATCGCCTGATCGAGATCGGCCAACTCACGCTGGGCGTCACGGATGTCGCCACACAGGTGGTCGTAGTGGCGGCTGCCGGCAAGATGGCGGTGTGCGTCGGCTGCGAACAATCGCAACTCATAGATCAACTGCTGCGAAAGGTTGTGAACCTGGTGAATCGGCAACGGGGGCTGTCCACCATAAAACTGATTTCCGTAGAAACTAGAATGACCGTGCTGCGCACTGGCCGTCGTGGCGGCAAGCAAAACACAAAGCGAAGCGGCAACGGGAACGATCGATTTCTTCAACATGGCATCTCCTCCGGGAGTCCCGTGGCGGGACGTGACAGGGATCGTGCGGCATTCGCTTCGCGGCCAACCTAGCCACGCTGGGATCAGCGATCGAGCACGAGAGGAGAGAAAAGCAGCTAGCGGGCCAGAGTTGGCTATGAGTCACCAAAAATCGGGTAAGTCTCTAATTTACAGAGACTTATGCGATTTTATGAGTCTTGAGTCGAGTCGTTTAAATCGCGATTTGTGTGATCGTAATGACTGCGCCATCGACGGAATGATGGCGCTGTACAGAGGTTAAGCACCACCCAATGTGCTGCCCAAAGACCTGCCGGCCAAGGTTCTTTATCGGGCTTGTGTGCTATCGCCGCCGCCCGAAAAAGCCACCAAGTATCCCGCCTTTTTTCTTGTCGGCTTCGTGTTCTTCTGTCACGGGGAACGTCGGCACGCGCTCACCCTTCTTGCGAATGATGTCGGTCGCGACTTTGCCGTGGGGCGGGATCACGAAAATCTTCGGGTCGTCGATCGTCCAAGGGGTGCTCCACGACTGGCCATTGTCCCAGTTGGCGACGTTGAAAAAGAAGTTGTTGAAGCAGAGGCACTTGTAGTTGTAGGCGAATTGCGATGTCAGGTAGTCGTCTTCGGTCAGGTCG
Organism: Pirellulales bacterium; assembly: GCA_041752635.1. Classification (GTDB taxonomy): domain Bacteria; phylum Planctomycetota; class Planctomycetia; order Pirellulales; family Lacipirellulaceae; genus JBGSWC01. Next base: position 7,082 of record JBGSWC010000167.1, read on the forward strand.
TCGACGCCTGGGCTGGCGTAGTAGTGAATCTGGCCATCGGGCGTGAACGACATGCCGAGCGTCCACCAACCGGGCTCCTCCATTTTGAGGCTCGCGATGTCTTGTCCGCGAGGATTCGAGCGAATCGAGAGCTGAGCGAAATCAGCGTCGGTGCTTCGCGATGTTTCGCTGCGAAACAGAATGAACATGCCAGGCCAGAAGGTGAGCGTCTCGCCATCGCTCCGCGTGCCGCGGCAGTCGGCTCGCATTCCAAACGACGCCCCGGTGCGATTTTCCCATTTGTCGAACTCGGGCAGGTAAACCCGCACCGTGCAGCTTGGTTGCCAGTCGACGGGAATCACCCGGCCCAACTTGCGGTCGACTTTCATCAACAGGTCGTCTTGCATCTGTTCGTTCGAGAAGCGTCCGGGGATTCCGGAGTCTTTGGTAGCGAGCAGCAGCGCGCCGGAGCTTCCTTCGATACCGCCAGGTGGCGTATCGATTCGCTTGACGACGTCGGGCGTCCCGCGTTTGGCCCCTTCGTGCCACAAGCCATTGTTCGAGACGCCGCCGGGTGCTCGCTGGTTTTCGTCTTGCTCGTAGCTGCTTTTGGGCAGGTTGAGGCGATAGGTCCAATTGGGGTCTTCGAAGTCGTCGCTGCAAAATGGCAGAAACTCACCCGTCCCCGGGACGAATGGTTGGCCAGCGACGGTCAAGCGTGACCCAGCTAGCAGTGCCATTGAAGCAAACAAACAGCAAAAAGTGCGCATAGTCATGCGAGAATTCCCCCCGGAAATCGGCCACGCCGGTGGCGTGGCATCGTGGCATAATTGGTCCTATCGGTACAATCGGCAGGATGTTGCCGAGAGTTGAGTACTGAAATGTAGCCACCGTCGCCAGCCGGTGGAGGGCGACGGTGATGAGAATGACTGATAATCCGTACGAATCACCAAAGACGATTAGCGATCCGGCGTCCGAAGACCCCACATCCGATGGGCGACGCGTACTCATCGCGACTCGCGTCTTCAAAGTGCCGTTTTGGCCAACATTCCTGCTCTTTGCGGTCCTGTTGTTCTCTGTTTGTTGCGCGGCAGCCGCGTTGTCGTACCTGAATGACCGGTTGCCTCTAATTACGAGTGGCTTCACATTCTCGCTTCTTGGAGGTTGGTTAGCTGCGCAAATCGCAACGTGGCGCATGATGATTCGTTTGCGAGCAAGCGCGCTGTACGTGCGTGATGGCTGGTTTGATTGGCGACAAATTACATTCGGCCAAATTGAGTTTGTAAATGCGACAAGTTGGATGGGGCTGCCATTTGCAACGTTGCAGATGACCGACAGCAGCAAAAAGGTGCATGTTCCACTGTTCATCGCCGAGAGACGTCGCTTTGCACGACAGCTCAACTTGCTTGCTGGCGATGACAATCCACTCGTCGAGTTTCTCAGGCAGCATCGCCGCTTCGCAAGATAGTCTGCTTTGCAGTCCACCGTCTGGCGACGGTGGCTACATTTTGCAGCGTGGCTCTTCGTCGCACAGATCGCAAACCGGTCCGCCGTTCTGTGCCTGCAAGCATGTCGCGATGCGCTCTCGCATCACTTCGCCAATCAACCGGTGCAAGCCCAACGGCGCGGTCACGAGATAGTCGACGCCTGGGTGATTCTTGGCGGCCTCCGCGGCCAAGCGCGGGATGTCTTCGGACCAGTGGCGACCAGGGGCCAGAAAATAGGGAAACACGACCACCCGCTCAGCCCCGGCAGCGACGCAGCTAGCAAATGCCTGGGCAATAGTCGGCTCGGCAAGTTCCATGTGGGCGACTTCGACATTTTTGAGGCGGGTCACGTCGCAAAACATGGCCACCACGTCGACCAACAGCGCATTGCTCTCGGCGCGGCGCGAGCCATGATCTACGATCACCACGCCAATCGCGGGGTCTGTGAGAGGTGAGCCGATAGAGGGCATTTACGATGATTCGGTCCCGTGGCTGGTACTCAAAACCTTGATAGCTATTGTGGTGAGTAAGTGGGTAAGTGAGTAGGTCTGGAGTCCTGCTCCCTCCCCCCACCGTCAGCTTCCCCCAAACGGGGAGGGAATTAGGCCGGTGACTTCGCCACCGGTAAGGTATGGAGAAAATTTATGGGATGGAAACGCCTGTTTAGTCGCAAGCCGCGCATCGAGCGGGGTAGCCAGTTTGCTCATTGCTTCAAGCGGTTCGACTTGCCGACCGATGGCCGTGTCGACTATGCGCAATGGATGCACCCCAGCGAGACTCCCAAGTCAGTCGACCAACAGACGGTCGATGCGCTTCGCGAGTTCATCTCGCCGGGCGACTTTGTCATCGATATCGGTGCTCACACGGGTGACACGACGGTGCCGATGGCGCTCGCGGCCGGGGCCGAGGGGCTGACGCTGGCGCTGGAGCCGAATCCCTTCGTGTTCAAGATATTGGCCGAGAATGCCAAGCTTAATCGCACGAAAACCCACATCGTTGCCCTCCCCTATGCCGCCACGCAGGACGATGGCGCCTTCACATTCCATTACAGCGATGGCGGTTTCTGTAACGGCGGGTTTCGTTCACAGCAACAAAGTTGGCGTTATAAGCGAAGTTATCCGCTCGAAGTTCAGGGCCGCAATTTGCAGCAAATCATCGAGACCAAACTCACCGAGTGGGCACCCAAACTCTCCTACGTGAAAGTCGATGCGGAGGGCTACGACCTGCGGGTGCTTGAATCGATCGTACCGTTGCTCCGACAGACGCGCCCGGTAATCGCCAGCGAAGTCTATAAGAAACTCGTGCTTTCGGAACGCGAGGCGCTCTTCGATTTCTTCGCCCATCTTGGTTACGACGTGCATTTGCAAGTCGATGGTGGTTCGACAATGATCGGCAAGGCGATTGCTCGCGACCATCTGATGGAGCGCAAGCACTACGACGTGATCGCGCTGCCTCGAAAGATGACGGCCGCGAAAGCCGCCTGAATGTCGCCACCGTCGCAATGTAGCCACCGTCGCCAGACGGTGGATGGATCTGGCAAACTGCCGCCCCAGCTATCCCCATTGCAGGGAAGAAGAATCTTTCGCGTCGACCGTCTGGCGACGGTGTCAACATTAGAGTTCCATGAGTTCTTCTAAAGGCCCCACGGTCACTGATGTGTGCACCGTCAGCGGATACCCTTCGAGTACCTTGGCAATGTCGGCGAGTGTAACCCCGTCGATATCAGCCAAGTCGTCGGTTACCGTGCGGTATTCGCGGCGGGCCATCCAGTTGCCACCGACATTGAATAGTCGACTTCGTGGGCGTTCGCTGCCGAGGACGATGCGCGACTTGATTTTGTTTTTGGCGAGAGCCAACTCTTCGTCGGTGACACCGTGCTTCTCAACTTCGCGATAAATCTCTCGTGCCGCAGCTAAATTCTCGGCCGCATCTTCAGGATTGCAACTGAGCCAGGTGTAGAACATTCCCAATCCCTGATACTCGTAATGCCCGAGGCTGGCCGACTCGGCACGGCCCGTGTCGAGCAACTCCCAATAGAACCGGCTGCCGCTGTCGTCACCGATGATGGTGGCGAGCAATTTAGCCGCGTAGCGAAGCGGGTCGTCGGTCGACGGTGCGTTACGGAGCAGTAGCAAATACTGCTGTGTGGCGGCGGCATGGGTTTTGACGAGTGACTCGCGCGCCGTCGTCACCGGCGGAGTCGCTCGAATGGATTCGGTGGCGTCCCAGGCCGAGGTGTATGCTTCGGCCGAGGCGACGAGTCGATCGAAGTCGACCTTGCCAGCCGCCGCCAAAAGCAAGTTGTCGGCCCCATACCGCTCGCGATGGTAGGCGAGCATCTGTTCGGGCGTCAGCGCCGTAACCGACTCGGCGGAGCCGATTACGCTGTTGGCGATGGGGTGACCCGCGAAACAGAGCGACTTGATGACATCGTCCATTCCGTAAGGGGGCTGGTCGAGATACATCTGAATTTCTTCGACGATGACCTTTTTTTCCATCTCAAAATCGTCGGCCCGCAGGCTGGGTCGCATAATGTCGGCCAATAGGTCGACCGCTTCGTCTTGATATTCGGGCAACAGCGACGCGTAGTAAACAGTGCTCTCTTCGCTAGTGAAAGCGTTGTAATGGGCACCCAGTTCGTCGAAGACCCGGTTCACGTCCTCGGCGCTGCGGCGAGGTGTGCCTTTGAAGGCCATGTGTTCGAGAAAGTGGCTCACGCCGGCCATCTCGGGCGTTTCGTCTCGCGACCCCGCGCGGACGAAGAAACCGAGCGCGAGCGAGAGCGCTTCGTCGTTGCATTCGGCGACCACTTCGAGCCCGTTGGCGAGCCGATGACTACGAAACTCCATCAGGCAACTCCCTTGGGCATGGTCAACGGCTGAGGGCCAAGCGTCATGGCGACGAAATCACCCGGAGGATTCTCGACGAGAAAATCATTGATCGCATCGGCGTCGAGGGCATCAATACGGGCGGCGACTTCTTCGATTGGTCTCATTCGGCCCAGCAAATACCAGTCGCGACCCAGTGACGACGCCCGCGCCGAGGTCGATTCTTGCTGCATGATCAGCCCGCTCTTGATGCGGGCCTTGAGTCGGCTCAACTCGCCCGGCTCGATTCCGTTGGCGAGCCGCAGCAATTCGCCATGCGTCACGTCAAGCGTTTCTTGTGCCCGCTCGTTGGTTGTGCCGGCGTAACAAAACACAGCGGCTCGCTCACGCTGTGTTTGCAGCGAAGCATAAACCGTGTAGCAGAGCCCTCGCTTCTCGCGAACTTCAGTAAACAACCGCGAGCTCATACCGCTCGAGAGCACACCGACCGCTGCCCACGCTTCAAAGTAACGCGGGTGAGGATAGGGGACCGTGGGAAACGCAATCGCAATGTGCGACTGCGTCGACTCGTAAGGCATGTGCATCTCGACATCGACCCGGTCGGCCGTGTCGGGGTCGGGCTCGGCGGTGGGCACCCAATCGCCAAACAACCGCTCGGCTTGTTCGACGAATTTGTCCCAGTCGAACTTGCCCGCGACCGAGAGAATCGTGCCACGGGGCTGATAACGCTCGCTAAAGAATTCGATGGTGTCGCCAGCCGTGAGATTCTCGATGACCTGTTCGTCTCCGTGCGTGGGTCGTCCCCAAGGGTCGGGGTAATATCGCCGCCGGAGCTCGGTCATGAGCAAGTGGCTCGGCTCGTCGCGAATGCCCGCAATTTCCTGCAGACAGACGGCTTTGCTTGAATCGAGTTGCGACGCGGGCATCTGTGGGCGGCGGAGCAAATCGGCATAAATGTCGAGCGTCGCCGGCAAATGCTCGGCCAGTAGCGACGCCGAGAAACTCGCCTGCACAATGCCAACCGACTCGTGTCGTTCGACGCCAAGGCTTTCGAGGTCGGTGACGAACTGGCGACTATCGCGAGCCCCGGCACCACGCAGGACTTGCTCGCAGGTGAGCGAAGCGAGCCCCGAAGAGTCGGGCGACTCAAAGCCACAGCCGCCGGGCAGCAGGAACTGAAACGCAACCGACTCGAAGGCGCCGCTCGGTTCGCCCAGCAGCACCATTCCGTTGTCGAGCTGGTGCGAAAGTTGTGTCGTCATGTCGTTGTGCCCCCTTCCGGTGGTTGGGCGAGTTGAATTGCCCAATGTCGGCCAACGTCGAGGTTTTCGCAAGCGGGGGCGCTGCGGTGCTGAATCCTAACGTAAGGATCCGAAATGGCTGTAAGGAGCGCAAAGATACGCGTTTGAGAGTTCGTATTGACGAAGTCTCAGCGCTCTCTGCGACCTCCGCGGTTCACTTACGAATAAACCAACTCAACGCCCTTGTAGAGCGTCTTCACCGTACGAAAACCCAGGCTTTCGTAGAGTTTCACGGCGGCCGTGTTTTGCATCGTGACTTCGAGGTAGGCCTTCGGTAGTTCGGCAGCGGCGAAGCCAAGGCACGCCGCTTTCACTAGCGCTTGTGCGATACCGCGATTACGGTGGTAGGGAGTGACGCCGACGTTTTGGATCGATCCGTAGCGTACCGAAGCGGTCATCCCTTGGATCATTCCACACATCTCTCTGCGGCCGGTCCCTGTGTCGTACTCGACGAGCCAGGTCGCCTCGGGTAAGAACTCGTCGCGCTGGGCAATCTCGGTCATTAGTTGCAGGCACCCCTCGGGCGTACTCAGGCAAGGGAATACGCAGGCGTCGATCTCGTTGCGAAAGCTGTGGTACTTTGTTTCGGCATGGGCCGCTACGAGGTTGTCGTTCCAGGCAATCAGACGGTATCCCGGCGGCAGGTCGATCGTACCGAAAAAGGCGCGGCGCAGATCGACCTCCATCCTGAGACGCTTAAAGTAGGTCACGCTCATTGTGGGAGACGACAGAGGGCGGTAGAGGGGGGATAGTTAGCAGACGGGGACAACTCACGCCGATGCTGCAATTTAACGTCCGCCGATGTTGTGGTCAAACATTTGTAAGTTGTTGTGGTTGAAGGGGTTGTGACGACCCCGTGGCGGCGGCAGTTGGCCGCCATCGAATGCCGGGGGTGAATCAGCTCAACGGCGACAAGATGTCGCCGCTACTCGATCAAATTACGGAGCGCACGAAGGTTGATTTCGTCGAGGTCTTTTCCGTTGCGATCTCCTTTGGGCGTTTCGAGATACATCGGCACCTTGCGAAACCGGGGGTCGTTCATCAAGTGGCGGAACGGTTCGAGCCCCATCTCCCCCTCGCCAATCGCAGCGTGGCGGTCGACCCGCGAGCCGAGCGGTTTGAGGCTGTCGTTAATGTGAAACGCTTTGACGAGTTTGAGTCCGACCGTTTTGTCGAGTGCTCGCATCGTGGCCAGATAGTCCTTGCGGTCGGCCATCGAGTAGCCGGCCGCGAAGACGTGGCACGTATCGAAGCAAACCCCCAACCGATCGGGTTCTTTCACTGCCGCGATGATGTCGGCCAGATGTTCGAATCGCCAGCCCAGATTCGACCCCTGTCCGGCTGTCGTTTCGAGCAGGCACTGAGCCTTGATGCCCCGCGTCTGTTTGTAAACTTCGTCGAGCGCATTGGCGATGCGTTTGATGCCCGCAGCCTCGCTGCTGGTGGTGAACGCCCCGGGGTGGGCCACCACATAGGGAATGCCTAAGAACTCGGCCCGCTGAAGTTCGACGACAAAAGCGTCGATCGACTTTTTCCATAGTTCGTCGTCGGGCGAGCCCATGTTAATGAGGTACGAGTCGTGGGCGATCGGGTGCGTAATGCCCTGCTCTTTTAAGGCATTCTGGAACCGCTCGGCATCGTCCGGCGTAAGGTCTTTGGCCCGCCATTGGTTGTTGTTCTTGGTGAATAGCTGTACGCAGTCGCAGCCGACCTTTTTCGCAGCGTCGACGGCTTTATAGTAACCGCCAGCGATGGACATGTGGGCACCAAGGAGGGGCATAGTTTCGCTGGGGCTGGAGGACTGGAGTTTGAGTCGAGAGTCTAGTGTCTAGAGTCCAGAGTGAGAAAGCGACCCAGTCGCGCCGGTTGTCCCTCTCCCCGCTGGGGAGAGCCGAGGTGAGGGGTCGAAAAAAATCTGCCGCGCAGCGTCCATTCTTACTTGGCGACGCAAATACGTAACTCCGACGAGCAATAGCCCGTCGGCTAGTGGATCGGAGCCATCGAACCAGCGTCTTGAGTGGCCTTCTTGTGTGATTTAGAATCGGTAGCTTCGCGAAACATTTCAACCCTCGATTCACCAAATCACCAAAACCAATGCAACGCACACTTATTTTGCTCAAACCCGATTGTGTTCAGCGCCGTCTGATGGGGCGGATTATCACCCGTTTCGAGGACAAGGGGCTTAACTTCGTGGCGATGAAGCTCATGAAGATCACCCCCGAATTGGCCAAACAGCACTACGCGGAGCATGTCGAAAAGGGGTGGTATCCGACGCTTGAGTCGTTTGTGACCGGGGGGCCCATCGTGGCAGCAGTTGTCGAAGGGCTCGAGGCGATCAAGGTCGTCCGCGACATGCTGGGTGCCACCAGCGGATTGAGTGCTGCTCCAGGTACCATTCGGGGCGATTTCAGTTCGAGCCGGCAGATGAATCTGGTTCACGGCAGCGACGGACCCGATGCGGCGGAGCGCGAGATTGCTCTTTACTTCAAACCGTCCGAATTAGTCGACAATGAACCGGCCATTTCACCCTGGCAGCGGGCAGCCGACGAATAGGCCGAGTTGCGGCAATGTGGGCAGGGCGAAGTTTCGCGCAAAGCGCTGGTAATTGTCTGCCACCTTGCCTAGACTAATCAGTGCGGTTCGCGGAGAATACTTCACGGGCCGCCATCGTTTGCACGGGCACTGCGAGCGATGCCAACCCTGCCGCTTTGCGTTGCGAATGTTCGCAGCCTTCTAACCGAAAGCGGCGACCAAACAAACTTGCTAACCATTCAAACACGCGAGGATTCGCAGTGTCAAAGCGAACTGCAACGATCGGTTGGTGCGGCGCATTGTCGCTGGTGATTCTGCGCGTCGCGCTCGGCTGGCACTTCTATAGCGAAGGGGTCAAGAAACTCGACGGCAAGTTCTCGGCCGCCGGATTCTTGAGTACGGCGAACGGCCCTCTCAGCGCTTATTTCCGTTCGTATGTGCCGACGCCACACAATTGGGAAACGGCGATCAAAACACCCGGCGACGCCGGCAAAACCGAAAAAGGGGCTGACGATGCGTTCATGCCCAATGAGCCCTACGCCACTTGGGGCAATCAGATTGTGACCGACTGGCGTGATTCGCTCGGCGTAGCGCTCGTGGAACTCGATGCTTCGGAAGCACAAGCGGCAAAAGCCTCACAGATTCTGAATGAAGAAATCAAAGCGCTCGGCACCTATCTCGAAAATACCAAGGTCGACATCGCCAACTACCAGCACCAACTAACTCGGCTCGCAAAAATGGAAGAGTCCGACGCCCGAGGCGAATTGCCTTACCTCGACGAGCGAGTCGCCGCCAAGTCGGCCGAACTGCGGGGCGAACCATTAAAGTGGGTTGCCGCCGTGCGGGGGCAGGAACTCGCGATGATCGATCGGCTTTCCGAAATACTCGTCAATGAGAATCAGTCGCAGTTGAGCACCGAAGCCGAATTGTATGAGGTTTATGCTCCGCGAGGCATGTTACCGACAGTCAATTTCGCGGTCACTTGCCTCACTATCGGCGCGGGAGCGATGCTGATGCTGGGCCTTGGCACCCCGGTCGCGGCATTGGCCGCCGCGATATTTTTGCTCTCGATTATGTCAATGCAGCCTCCCTGGGATCCGGCGGTGGCCGACTCGGCAAAAATTTATTTTGGCTATCAATTGGTCGAAGTGGCCGCTTTGCTCGTAACAATGGTACTCGGCACCGGCCGCTGGCTGGGCCTCGATGGAGTATTTAATTATTTCGTCTTTCATCGAGTCAATCGAGGCAAGTAGTTTCAGTTCAATAGCCGATGAGCTACGTCTCTTCGCTGAACAAGAATGATACCCGCATGAATCTGCGACGAGCGTAGCTCGTCGGCTATGACAAATTTGTAACCTCCACAATCCAACCCCCACACGAAGCTATGAACTTGACCGACGAACAAAAGAAAATCGGCAAGGAGAATTACCAGGAAGTCATCGGCACCACCCGGCGTGACTTTCTCAAGGAACTTACCGTTGGCGGATTGGTCACGGGCGCGGGGCTCGGAGCCGCCTATTTTGGCTACCAAAAAGCCATCGGTGGCGACCGGCTGCGGGTCGGGTTCATTGGCACCGGCGACGAGGGCAACGTGCTCATCGGGGCCCTCAATCCCGACTTCATCGAAGTCAAGGCAATTAGCGACATTCGCCCGTCGAGCATCCATCGGGCTTTCCATGGCGATTGGTCGAGTCCCGGCACACTCGCGGCGCGCCCGGGACTGATGAAGGTCTACGGCTGGGAGACCGAAAGCCAAGCTCGTGAGAATGTGAAAGTCTACGACAAGAGCTATCAAGACTTGCTCGATGACGACGAAATTGAAGCGGTCATCATCGCTACGCCGCTGTGGATGCACCACCAAATGGCGATCGATGCCATGCGCGCCGGCAAGCATGTGCTGACCGAGAAGCTGATGGCTCACAACGTCGCTCAGTGCAAAGAGATGGCCCGGGTCGCGACGGAAACGGGTTTGCTGCTCGCGACCGGTCACCAACGTCACTACAGCGTGCTGTACGACAATGCGGTCGACACCATCAAGCGCGACCTCATCGGCGACATCCACCACATTCGCGCCCAATGGCATCGCGGTAACCTGCCCGGTAACGACAGTTGGCAACCACCGCTGCCGGAGCCTCTCGCAGGTTATGAAGCATTCGATGAGGCGATTAGGTCGGCTGAGCGCGCCAAAGACAACGCGGCGAAGAATAAGCTGGTCGATGAGCACGAGCTAATGTATAAGCTGCGCGCAGCACGTTATTCACTAAAAAAGGCATCGGGCACTGATGCACAAAAGCAAGCAGAACTAGAGAATTTGTACGCGGCACTTCTCAACGACTCGAACATCGACGCGGCCTCGTACGGCTACCAAGACCGCACGCTAGATAGTGGCTACAACTGCACACCGCTCGAAGAACTGATTCGCTGGCGACTTTGGAATCGCACCGGCGGTGGCTTGATGGCCGAACTCGGTAGCCATCAACTCGACGCCAGCGGCATCTTTATTGCCTCGCAATTCGAAGGTAACCAGAAGGTCAACCCGCTCAGCGTGAACGGCGTTGGCGTGCGTTCGCTGTTCCCCGCCGACCGCGATGTCGACGACCACGTCCACTGCATGTTCGAGTATCCCGGCAAAGGCTACTTCGAGAACAATGACCCCAAGACGGGCGTTGTGGCTGATCCTAACAAAAAGGTCGTCGTCACCTATTCGTCGATCAATGGCAATGGCTATGGTGGTTATGGCGAAATCGTGCTGGGAACCAAGGGTACGCTGATTCTCGAGCGAGAAAGCGAAACCTACCTGTTCTCTGACGACGTCAACGCCCGCGTAAAGGTCGACGACAAAAAGCTTGTTGACACTTACGAAACGGGAGGCGGCTACGCGGTCGCCGCTGCGTCGCCGGTCGTGGGCGATGTGAGCCGTGGCTACACCGAAGAGATTGAGCACTGGGCCTGGTGCATTCGCAACAACAAGCCAGCCGAGACGCTCCACTGTCACCCCAAGGTCGCCTTGGCCGATGCCGTGATCGCGCTCACGAGCAACATCGCGATGGCGAAACAAGAGCGGATCGAGTTCGATCCCGAGTGGTTCGACCCGACGAAAGATGCGACCCCCGAGGGCATTACGCCAAAGGCGGCGAGCCAGTTAAAACGATCGGACCGTGCCGGCGGGCCGGTGGCCTAGCGACCAAATGTAGCCACCGTCGCCAGACGGTGGATGCGGATTGTTAGAATTTACCCTCCGAGGTTCCACGCTCCTGGCGAGCGGGGCTACATTCAATCTCCCCAAAGCGACGCGAAGAATTAGTATCTCGCAGCGGAACGCAACATTCCGGCTAGCGGCACAGTTTCGGCCTAAAACATTCAGTACTCGCCGTCGAAACCAAGTTCGTTGTCGAGTTCTTGCAAGAACGCAGCGATTGGTCTGACTTGGCCCGTGTCGAGCGAGTCGAGCCCTTCTCGAATCGCTTGCACTTCCCGAAGTCGATCGCGCCACAACGCTAAAGCAAGCTCGGGGGAAATTTTTGTACCAGCAGAGACTTTGTCGTCGACAAACTTTGCGAAGTTCTCGAGCGTGTCATTAGCTGTTGAAGACATATCAAAACCTCTTCTCGCGACATAATCGCGACTAATTCTGCATGTGATCGCTAACCGGCATCCCACCACCAAGCCTGTTCGCTGGCGGTGGCCGATCCTTTGCCGAGGGCCGGCAGGTTGGCCGTTTCTTGCTTGGCGATGGCCGAGCCCGGATCGATTTGCACTCCACCCGAGGCGCTGATGATCCAGTTGCCCCCCTTCTTGATGAAGCTGGCTTTCGAGGCCACCCGCGTTGGCGCGTTGAATTCTTCGATTTCTTCTTTGCCGGTCAGGTAAGGCATTTCGAGTCCCACCTTGTCGGCCATCCCTTGCTGCTCGATGAGCGTGGTCACAACAGCCAAGTCCATCACGTTGCGAAGCTGGCAAAAGGTCGAATCGGCCAGGGCGAGCGATTCGAAATTCTCAGTAAACTTGTCGGCCCACTTCTGGGCCGTGCCACCCGATTTGCCCGTTTGTGTGCGGGTGCCGTCTTCAGCGACGTAGTCGTCTTCGGTCATGCATTTCACCCCCTGCCCTTTCAGTTGCCAAGCGAGGCCTTGCTCGTCGCGGACAATGGCTTCGTAGTTGGGAGCCATCCACCAGCGAGGCAACAGGTTCTCGGCGCCACGTGCACCGACCATCTGTAAGAAGCTCGGCATTCCAGGTACGGGGGCCTTTTCAAAGTTCATCGCGATCCGCTTCATGCGAAAGTCGGCCGCGACAATCGTGCGGGCAAAGTGCGATGTTGCGGGGATGCCCGTGACGGTGATCGTTTGGTAACCGAGTGCTTGTTCGATTTGCCGAGCGGCCGCCTGGGGGCCGGCGTTCGCGTTGAGGCGTCCGCTAATCTGCTGAACGCGTTGCAGTCCTTCGGCCGTGGGGTCGATGCTGCACGTCATGCCGCGACCGAGATTCTCGCGAGCGGCTCGCAGGGCGACCATAAAGTCGTCGAGCATTAGCACAGCTTCGCCCGATTTTTCGCCGACGAGGTTGCTGTATTTGTCGATCTTCCAAGGTTCGGCCCGACCGGCGAGCACAATGTCGCCACGCTCGGGGTAGACGAGCACATACTCGACGCGAGTGAGCCCAGCCATGTACTTCACTTCGTCGGGCACTGGGGTTTGCTCGGCGGCCGCCTTGGCGAGCGCCGCTTCGATGCCACGCAGCGAAACGAATCGTAACTCACTCGCTCGCTTGAGTTCTTGTGGCACAACATGATTTCCGCTCTGCCAAGCTTCCATCATCGCCTGTTGGTCGGTCAGTTGAGGGTTGCTCAGCACACCCTCGGCGTCGATGCTCACCCCGCCTACGGCACTGCCACGAAAACCGCCGCCAAAGCCTGCCAGGACGACTGTCGTCACCAGCGAAAAAGTCGCACAAAGGGCGACGATAACCAGAACGCGTTTATCGACTCGATACATCGAAAAGACTCCAACAAAATCGTGGGGGGCGAGAATAAACCTGTTCCAACATACCTTAACCGGTGACTGTTGGGCGAGGTCAGATAGACTCATTAATTAGCCGCAACCAACTCGACTGTTCGTCGGGCGCAGTCGCTTCTATTGCAGAATAGTCGAGAATCGCCGGGGCAGCAAACCAATTCGCGGCCCGAATGATCATTTCAACCGGTACCCACAACGGCGATAAGTCCCGAACCAGCGGGGAGTTTGGTCTCCACGAAGGGGCGCGACTCGATATACTAAAACAGTGACATTCCTGCTCCTCCGACGCCCCCCGAGCGCCGCTCGCTGATGGAAATGACGGCTTACCTAGTGATTCGCGAAGGCTCGAAATGGACCGACGTGTTCCGTCTGGTCGATGGCGAGTCGGTCACCGTGGGGCGCGCGCCGACCAACACCATCACCGTCAAAGACGAGCGGTGCAGCCGTAATCACGCCGAAGTCTTCCTTTCGCAGGGACAGTGGACCCTCCGCGACCTCGATAGCCGCAACGGTACGCTGGTCGATGGCCAACGGATATCGGCCGATTACGCCTTGTCGCCGGGCGATATTATCCGCATTGGCAATTCGCACCTCGCCTTTGTCGACAATCTCTCCCAGGCATTCCCCGACCCTCAGAGTGTGCTCCGCACTGTGAGGGACGTCGATGTCACCGAGGGGTTCGAGATTCCTGAAAGCGACGAGGCAGCAAGCGTCCTCGATCCGGTCGAAGGAACGCACATCACCCATCGCCGTGATAACAGCCGCTTCCTGCGTAAACCCGAAGCCGACAACGACGAGGCGATTCCCAAGGTGGGCCGCGCCGCCGCCAAGCTTTGTCGTTTGGCGTTCGACTTAGCCAAAGCCACCGATGTGGTGTCGCTCGCAAGCGTCTGCTTGACCGGTTTATTCGATGTCACGCCAGTCGATGCTGGAGCGTTGTTGCTTCGCAGTCGGGGTCTCGATGGTCGTCGCGACCAGGAATCGCTTGAGGTGATCGCCGCCCGGAGCGACTCGACGCACGGCTATCATCAGGTATCGCAGTTCTTGTCGGCGACAGTCATGCGCGACGGACAGGCGGTACTCGCCCGTAACATCATGGACGACAGCCAATTGGGTGCCCGCGATTCGAGCGGCGACATTTTGGCGACAAGCGTCATTTGTGCACCGATCCGTCGCGATGGAAAAGTGCTGGGCATGATTCACCTCTACTCGACCGATGCGAATCGCAGCACCGACCCCGACGATCTGGAATTCACCCTGGCGGTGGCCGACACGGTGGCGGTCGCCCTCGAAAATATCGAGCGTCGCCAACAACTGGCCGAAAATCTTAATCTCGTCCGCGACGAAAACATCGAGTTGCGGCAACAATTGGGTGTACAAAGCGAAATCGTTGGTAACAGCGACGCAATGTTGCAGGTCCATCAGCAGATCGCCCGCGCGGCGCCGAGCAAAGCGACGGTCTTGATTCGTGGCGAAAGTGGCGTCGGTAAGGAATTGGTCGCCCGTGCCGTCCATTTCAGCAGCGATCGGAAAAAGGGGCCATTTGTTTGCCTCAACTGCGCAGCGCTCACCGAAAGCCTGCTCGAGAGCGAGTTGTTTGGCCACGAGAAAGGAGCTTTTACGGGTGCCACCGATCGCAAAGTCGGCAAGTTCGAGTCGGCGAGCAAAGGGACGCTGATGCTCGACGAAATTGGCGAGATGAGCGCTGCGATTCAAGCCAAATTCCTCCGCGTGCTTGAGGGACATGCGTTCGAGCGCGTGGGGGGCAGCCAAGCGATCAAGGTCGATGTCCGAGTTATTGCTGCCACCAATCGTGATCTTGAGAAAGAGGTTTCCGAGAATCGTTTTCGTCGCGACCTTTATTTCCGCTTACACGTGCTCGAAATCATCGTGCCAGCGCTCCGCAAGCGTCCCGACGACATCCCCGAGTTGGCCGAGTTTTTCCTGCAGCGATTCAACGCCGAAACGGGACGCCGGATCAAAGGCTACACTCCCCGTGCGATGGAAGAAATGTTGCAATACCGTTGGCCCGGTAATGTGCGTGAAATGAAAAACGTTGTCGAACGGGCCGTGGTCCTCGCGCGAGGCGAATACATCGACCACGAAGACCTGATTCTCTCGACACTAAAAACAGCCGGCGACACCGAAGCGGGCCCTCACGGGGGGGGCATGAGGATCAAGTTTACGCCGACGTCGCTGGCCGACATGGAAAAGCAACACATCATCATGACGCTTCGCTCGACCAATTGGAACAAAAGCAAAACCGCCTCGATTCTGGGCATCGAACGTTCGACGCTCGATCGAAAGATTGCGCGGTATGAATTGACACAAGAGCGACCGAATGTGGTGTGATGAGCCGTCGTTCGTAGCGCAACTCGCAAGCTGTTTCGCCCGGTGATTTTGTCGCGCTTCGGAAAACTCGATCGAGGTGCAAAAATCTGCGACTTTTGCACTCGCTCGGATTGCCACACACCTTGTTTCATAGGCCCAAACGCAACGTGCAGGTGCAAAAGTCGGTGAATTTGAGTCAATTAACGTCAATTTCAGGCGCCCACAATTCATCGCATGCCCAGTCGTCCTGCCTCCGGATGGTCGAAGCTCCTGCCGAGCCCTAACTCGCGGCTAAGCCGCAAGCGGCAATTTTTACACCCCCGAATGTAAGCTATCGCGTGGCCATTTTCTACAACGATTTTTGGCTGGGGGGGTGCACCGAGCTTACAGGTGATTGACTGTCCCCGGCTGCGATTCTGAAATCCTCAAACACGGGTCGATGAGAGCCATACCCACGCTGTTGCGCAACGCGGGCATCTTACAGAAACTGCTTTTCCTGTGTATTCCACTATTTCAACTGGAAGCCAGTGAATCGCCACGTCGCTACCGCAACCATGCTTAGCAGCACCATCACAATTGCCGAAGGTTCGGGAATTGTCCCAACTGTGAGCAACGTGTAACCGGCCAGAGAACCGGAGGACTGGTACTCAAGCGAATATTCGACACCATAGCTTGCGTGAGCGAGCGGAGCCCAGTCGCCGAGTGAGTCGTCCCAGTAGTTGATCGCGTCGGTGCCATAGATCAAGTCGAAGAATTCCGAGAGCGAGCCGTCGGCATCTCCGACGAGCGCCAGCATTCCGCCTTGCGACATGTTGATGAAGCTGTTGCCATCCTCGATGAGATTGATGAGGAGACTGCCGCCGACAATCGCAAGTCCACCGTGTGAAATTGTAAGCACTCCGCTTCCGTAGTTGCCCACGTAGAGATCCCCGCTATTTTGCCAATAGGAGCCTTTGCCGATGACGGCTGTCGTGCCCACCGAATTCGCTGCGTAACCAAGATAAGCGAATGAAGTCTGTAGCGATCCACCTTCATTAACTCGAACTTTACCGATGCCCTCGTCGCCAACAGTGAGATGTTCGCCAACAATCCACAGCGAATTGGCACCGTTGATAACAGCTTCTCCGACCGTCCCTGGAGCGCTGCCAAGAAACGCCCTCCGGCTGCTCATCCGCCCACTTTTCTCCAGAAGAAGCGAGCCATAACTGGCTGAAATTCCTCCAACGTAATTTCCCCCATTACCGATGAACAAAGTTTCGCTGTTGCGCCACTCTGCTCCGGAACCCGAAACAATCGCGCGACCTGACGAACCTTGTTCCCGCCCAAAAAACGCGTACTTGCTAGTAACGAGTCCGCCAGCCTCAATGCGGAGAATTCCGTTACCGAAAAAGCCAATGTAAAGCTCTCCGCCTCCGCCTCCAAATCCACCAAGATAGGCGTCCTCATCAATCTGCCATTCAGACTTGCTGCCGGAGACTGTCGCGCTCCCCGACGAACCTGCGGTGTAGCCAAGGTAAACGCGGCCGCTACGGATCACGGTGCCTTCTACTACGGATACGCTGCCCGAGTCCCTATATCCAACACCGAAGACGCTGGCGGAGGTGACGAAAAGCCTGCCTCCGGAACCAAAGGAGTAGCTCGAGCCTCGCCCGTTGGCGCGATCAAATCGCAGATCGGCATCGAGGATCGCATTTTGAGTGCTGATCGTTCCGTTGCCGTGCAGGTCGTTGAGCGACGCGAATAGTGTCTCCGTGGTAACTCTTGCTCCAGTTCCGACGGTCACGCTCCCGTTGCCATCGCCCCCAACGCGGAGGGCACCGCTCAAATACCAGGCTGAACCGAATCCAGTGACAGTTGCCGAACCAGCGGTACCCGGCCCGTAACCCACTTCACCCTTGCTACTTATGACTTTGGCACCCGCTTCGATTTGAAGCGTTCCATTACCGTAATAGCCAACGTAAAGGGTACTCAGTTCAGTCCACTGCGAACCAAAGCCCGTCACCGTGGCGACGCCCGACGACCCCGCATGGTAGCCCAGGTAACCGTGGTCAGAGGAACCGCCACCGCTGGTGATGACGGTCCCGTCCGCGATAGTGATACTGCCGCGGCTGCGATACCCGGTACCTATCATGCCTCCGTCTATCGTGACGTTTAGGGTGCCTCCTGAGCCGAAGGTGGCAATGGCGTGATTGCCATTGACGGCGTCGAATCGCAGGTCGGCGTCGAGTATCCCTCCTTTGCTTACCGTAATCGTTCCGTCGCCGTAGAGGTCGTCGAGCGACGCGTACAATGTACCGGCGGTTACCAATCCGCCGTTCTCGACGGTCAACGTCCCGCGACCATCTCGGCCAACATAGAGATCACCGGTGTTATTCCACTGCGAGCCAGCACCGGTCACGATGACCGTACCTGTTGCACCATCATGGGTTCCCATGGAACCGGAATCGCCATTGACCCTTGCACCGTCTTCGACACGGAGTGTTCCGGCGCCGCGAAATCCGATTGCGAAGCCACCGTTCCACTGCGTACGTGTGCCGGTCACCGTTGCTGTACCCGTCGAACCCGCAAAGTAGCCCAACATGCCGCCGCGATTCAAGACCATCCCTTCGGCCACAGTCACGCTTCCCTGGCCGGTATAACCCAGGCCGAGGGTCCCTCCGGTCGCAGGGACCGACAGTGTGCCGCCGGATCCAAAGGTGCTGGTTGACACAGTTTGATAAGGGCGGTCGAACCGCAGGTCCGCATCGATGATTGCACTATCACCAACTTCGATAATCCCGTCACCGAACAGATCGTCGCGTGACGCGTAGAGCGTGTCGGTTGTCACTACACCTCCGTCTTTGACAGTAAGCGTCCCTTGCCCGAATCTCCCAACGTAGAGCGTGTCGGTTGTTACTAAGCCGCCATCCTCGACGGTCAATGTCCCTTGACCATATCTTCCAATGTTAAGTTCTCGGCTGATCCATTGTGCACCTTCTCCCGTGACGGTTACCGATCCCGTTGCGCCAACTTCATTACCGATGTAGCCCCTTTGGCTGTAAACTCGACTTCCCGCTTCGACTAAAAGCACGCCGTTGCCCTTGTCGCCAACGTTGAGTTCGCGACCGCTCGACCAACCGGCTCCGCCGGTCACGGTCGCTTCTCCCAACGACCCGGAATGATAACCGAGGTATGACCGTTGGCTTGAAATGGAGACCCCATCGGAAATGGTTAAAGTCCCTTGAGTTTTGTACCCGACACCGAGGTAGCCGTTAGATTCTTCATCAATAGAGACATTGAGTGTGCCTCCCGAGCCGAAAAGGAGCGTGTTGAGCGTGCCAACCGCGGCGTCGAAGCGGAGATTAGCGTCAAGAACTGCGCCTTCGGTCGACGTGATTGTACCGTTGCCGTGCAGGTCGTCGATTGATGCGTAGAGAGTAGTCGCAGTGACAAGCCCACCATCCTCGACGGTCAATGTTCCATTGCCTTCAAAGCCCACGTAAAGGGACGCTCGAGAGTCCCAATGCGAGCCCACGCCAGTGACAGTTGCGATTCCAGTCGATCCAGCTTCGTCGCCAAGGTAGCTGATATGGCTACCGACTAGCCCGCCCGCCTCGACGCGCAGTGTCCCCATGCCACGAGTCCCGACCCGGATGGTACTGCTATCCCAATACGTACCGTCTCCGGTGACTGTTGCCTCGCCGCTCGATCCGATGCCGAAACCAAGTTGACCGCTTCCTGTCCGTAACTCGCTTGCCGCATCGAGAAAAATTGTGCCGTGAGCGGAATTCCCAATTAGAACGTGAGCGGTATTGGTCCACGTCCTGGGATCAACCATATTGATAGGATCGTATGGCAATATGTCTCCCGACCAATTGATATCGGCGCGCGCGGAGCATTGTAGCAAACTGATGCACAAGAAGATCGCTTCGATACTTTTGCGATTCAATAGGGAAACCATGTAACGCAACGCTCCGATTTGAATGATTCAACTTCTGTTTAGCGAAGTTGACTTCGCGATAACTATTAGCAAACCCATCACTCCCAGCCCTATCGCCCCCGGCTCCGGAACCAGGCTGACCATCTGCACGCCCATCCCGTGGCCCATCAGGTAGTACGACTCGCCGTTGGCGTTCCAGTGGTGGCCGGCGCTGGTGGGGGAGACGTTCGTGGCGCGCCAGAAGCCGCGCGTGGCGACAAAGCCGACGTTGCCGGCGAAGTCGGGATAGAGGCTCGCATCGGCGACGGCTGCTTGGGCGGCCATGATCTTTAGCGAGTTGGCGTTGGTCTCGGCGAAGCCGCCGTTGCCGGTTTCGGTCACCACGAATGGCAATTGGGGAGCGCCCAGGTCGTTGCGAACATCGCGGATGAGGTCGGCTAGGTTGGCTTCGTATTCGTTCGCGAAATTGTTATCGAAGCGATCGTTGTAGCCCTGATGCCAACCGAAGCCGGCCAGTTCGACTCCTTGGCCTTGGTAGCCGGGAAACTCGGTGGCGATGTCGTCGACGACTTCGTTGTAGATCCGCAGCATTTCGTCGTAATAGAAGCCGACCGTTCCGCCTCGCTTGGCGACCGCCGAGGGGGGACGGAAATCGGCCCCTAGGCTTCTGCCTCCCCAGGCGGTTTTGATCACGAGCACTTGCTCGTCATAGTAGTCGCCCATCACATGGCCAAAGCCGAACTCGGGGCCGATGTTGAAATCGGCCGCGCCGAAACCGACAGTCAGGTTCCCCTTTTCGACACCATCGGCGGTAGTGAATCCATAGTACCAAACGTCGTCGCGGACGACCCAGTCGCCGTTGCTGTCGACGAGGTGTCCATAATTGGCCGGATCGTTGTTCACCTGGTAACGGAGCGACCCAATCGCGCCGTCGACACTGCCGTTGCCAATCTCGACGCGGCCGTGGCCGACCATGTTCGATTGACCGGCGAGTAGGAAGATTTTGACAGGCTCGACCGCGGCTGCGTCGCCGCACAGCACGATTACGGCTGTCGTAAACAAAAGTGATAGTCGGATGATGGTGCGCATGGAATTGAATTACCTCATGGAAAGCAAAACGTCCGCACCAAGGGCGACGAACGGGGGACTTCAGACGCCGGCATGCAGCAACAAAAAAACACCTAAGCGAATGGCTCAGTGATTGAGGAGCGGAGGCTACCTCGCTGCACGATGTTAGATCAGTGGAACACTCGGGTGCGATTGCCATTGAAGCATTGAACCAGTTTGCAGAATAGCAGATCGACTTGGGAATTGGAACTAACCAAGTCGGCAGGCGGGGCCACGATTGTGACTCCGGATCGGTCAACTCGTGTCGCTGCCGAGATATCGGGACGAGAACAGAATTCTTGTGGGCCACGTCGGCCGGAAAAGTTTTGGGAAAGTTGTGAGTTGGCCTTTGTCGGTCCCAGGCGAGCGACTGATGAAAAGCCTCCGCGCGGCTTGATGGATGGCCTAACCCACGAGTAGCCCAGGCGACTTAAGAGTACTTGCGACAAGGGTCACTGATTCGGCTATGATTTCTTGTCGCCCTTATCGCCTAACAGAATCTGATCCCGATGCGAATCGTCCTCTGCTACCCTGTCGAACCGAAACACATCGACCAAATCGTCGCGGCTGCGCCGGGGTTTGAAATCGTCGACGCCGGCCAGCAACGCATTGCTGAACTGTTGCCAACGGCCGACATCTATTGTGGCCATGCAAAAGTGCCGGTCCCTTGGGACGATGTTGTCGCGGCCGGGCGACTCCAGTGGATTCAGTCGTCGGCGGCGGGCATGGACCATTGCCTCGTACCGTCGGTCATCGAAAGCGAAATACCGGTCACGAGTGCCAGCGGGGTGCTCGCCAATCAAGTCGCCGAACAGACGATGGCGCTACTGGCCGGAGTGCTGCGAGGGCTGCCGACTTTCTTTCTCGCACAACAGCGGCGCGAATTTATCCGCCGTCCGACGCGCGACTTGCATGGAGCGCATGTTGGCATTGTCGGACTCGGTGGCAATGGGCGACGGTTGGCTCAAGTGCTCAAGCCGTTTCACACACGCATTTCGGCAACCGATTGGTTTCCGATCAACAAGCCGCCGGAAGTCGACCAGTTGCTGCCGGCCGATGGGCTCGACGATTTGCTGCCGCAACTCGATGTGTTGCTTCTCACCGCCCCGCTCAACGACTTGACGCGAGGCATGATCGACGCCCATCGTTTGGCGCTGTTGCCGCCTGGAGCGGTCTTGATCAATGTCGCCCGAGGACCGCTGGTGGTCGAGGAGCATCTGGTCGACGCACTGGAGTCGGGCCACCTGTGGGGAGCAGGCGTCGATGTCACCGAAATCGAGCCGCTGCCGGTCGAAAGTCGGTTGTGGAACGCCCCGAATACGATCATCACACCCCATGTCGGCGGGCAAGCGGCTAGCCGCATCGACGATATGACGGAGTTGTTTTGCGAGAATCTGCGACGGTTTCAAGCCGGTGAGAGTCTGGTGAACTTTGTTGATAAGCGTCTCGGTTTTCCGGTCCCATCGGAAATAAATGGCCTTTCGCAAGCAAGTCGCCGTAATTAACTGGGTAGTTCGCCGCGGCGTGACTACTATCGAATAGGGGAGAGATAGCTCAACTTACCTGCACCTCGGCTAGACTCACTGCCGTCGCCGGTCGTAGAATCGCAACTTGGCACGAGCGGCCCCGACGCGGGATTAGACACCACACCGAGGGCTTTGTGCATTGGCGGAACCAATGGATTTGCCGGAAGACGGCGACGGAATGACTACCACGATTATTCAAGGCGCACGGACAGTCGCCTTAAGCGGCAGCGAACGCGCTCCGCGCGACGCCCAACTGCTGAAACGATATAACGAGCTTATCAACCGCGATAAGCTTGGCTGGACCGAGCACCTAAGACTCGGCCGACTGCTCGGGTCGGGAGGCCAGGGGCTCGTATTCCTCAGCGAGCGCCGCGGTACCGATGGTTTCACGCTGCCCGTCGCGCTCAAGTTTTTCTCGCCCGAGCGTTATGCCGACGAGCGCGAGTATCTCGATGCGATGCAGCGCATTGCCAAGGTAAGTTGTCGCGTGGCGACGATTCAACACGACAATCTGCTCGATGTACAGAATTTCATCGAGCGGAGCCGCATTCGCGTGCTCGAAATGGAATGGGTCGACGGCTACGACCTCGATATCCTGCTCACGCCGGCGATGCTCGAGCGTGTTCGCGATCGTGTGAGCCGGCGCCGGTGGCAGTACATCAATAACGTCATCGCCACCAACGGACCGGTTCGTCCGCGGCTCAAGCCGGGTATGGCGGTGGCCATCCTCCGCGAAGTGCTCGCCGGACTGGCCGCACTCCATCGCGAAGAAATCATCCACGGCGACATCAAGCCGTCGAACATCATGGTCAAGCGTACCGGCAACGCGAAGATCATCGATATCGGTTCGGCCATCGACCTGAACAACATGCCAACAACGCGGACCTGCACGCCACGGTACGCCGCGCCCGAAATGCTCGAACGCGACGAGTTCACCCCTCGTTCCGACCTCGCCAGCGCGGGCTATGTGCTCATCGAGTTGCTGGCGGGTCGTCCGCTATTCGCCGGCATCAACGACTACGCGAAGCTGATGGAAGCCAAACGTGCACTGCCGAACGAGCTGCACAAGATCATGCCCGACGAAGTGGCCCACAGCGAATTGCTAATGACCATCTGTCGCCGCCTCACGGCTGCCGACCCCCTGCTCCGCTACGCCAGCGCCGAACAAGCCGACACCGGCAGCGAAGGCCTCGCGGAATTCCAACGCACGCTCGTGCGTGGCGACTTGGCGAGCGAGTACGAGAATGAGCTAAGGGTTTGGCTTGAAGAGCTGGATTGAGGCGTCGGCTTCTCGCTGTTCAATTCCAATCGGAAGGGCAAACGTCGCGATCCCACTTCTCGGATTGCGAGCAACAATTTTCGTGCTTCCTCTTAACCGCTGAGTTACTGAAGGGAGCCACCGCTCGCTCGACTTTTTCGGAAATCAAAAGTCTGGCAGCGAAGGAAAAGTATCTGGCGGAATTTCAAACGACGGAGTTGGATTGAATGGCCCGGGTAGTTTTGGGATCGTATCCGGCGGTAGTTCAAACGATGGCGCTGGATCAAATGGCTCGGGTCCGAACGACGGAATCAAGTCGGGCGGAGGTCGGAATGATGGTGATGGCAGAAACGGCTCGGGTAGCTCGGGGAACGTGTCCGGTGGTAGATCAAAGGAGGGAGCCGGATCAAATGGTTCGGGTCCTGGCGAAGGGATGGGATCGAATATTGGCTCGCCAACACCGGGTGGTGGAACCGACTCAGCGGCGGGGCTGATGGGAGGCACCGGCTCGGGAAATCGCAACGTCGGTGGAATCGGCTCTGCTGCTGGAGGTAGTTCTGTTGGCGGAGGTATCTCCGGTAGGCCGACTTGCGAACCCGGCACGGATCTTGCCGCTGGACTAATGGGTTCGCCCTGAAAACTGCCCGGGGATCGCAGGGTGGGTGGAATTGGCTCGCCGACGACCGGTGCTCGCACGGTTGGAGCTGCGGCATCGGCTCCCTCGGCCACCCTGATCACCACGCCCCCTTCCTCGGCAACAGCCCCCACGCCACGCGCCGC
>JBGSWC010000168.1:0-1983 GCA_041752635.1 Pirellulales bacterium
TCGATGTGGCTGGGCCCGCCATACATGAACAGAAAGATGACACTCTTGGCCTTGGGTGTGCTGGCTGACGGCTTAGCCGCAAGCGGGTTGCCGGCCCCAGCCAGCAGTTCGCTACCGAACATCCCCGACAGCGCAGTGGCACCGAACCCGGCCCCAGTTTGCCAGAGGAATTCACGTCGCGTTCGTCCGCAGAAATTGTTCATGGTTTTTTACCACTGAGTCACGGAGGACACAGAGAGGGGAATGGGATTTGCAAAAGTGAGAATGCCGATGACCATTTGCTATTTTTGCATTCGATATTTGGCAACTCAAATTTTTTTGCTTCGGCTCAGTGAACTCTGTGGCTCCGTGGTGCAACTAGTCTAAATACACAAACTCGTTAAAACTCATCACCGTCAGGCAATAGAGCCTGAGCGCTTCGTCGTCGCTCTTGCTGTGTTTGTCGGTGAGCTTGCCGATGAGATCGCGTCCCTCGGCGAGGTCTTCGTCGGTGGCTTCGCGGCCCAAGACGAGTTGAATCGTCTTGGCGATTTGGGCATTCACGTCGCTGCCCGCTTGTTGTTTCACACGCTCGGCGAGAATGCCAGCTTGCTCGTGCATGAAATCGCCGTGCAGGAGCGCAAATGCCTGGGCTGGTTGTGTTGTGTTAAAGCGGGCTTCGCAACTAATGTCGGGCTCGGGTGCATCGAAGGCCGACAGCAGCGGCACCGCCAACGATCGCTTGATATGAATGTAGACGCTCCGTCGCCATCGGTCGTGGTCGCTCGAGTTACCCCAGTTTAGCCCCGGCCGAGACTGGGTGGCGAGCACTTCGGCGCCGAGCCGGGGATACATGCTCGGTCCATAGACTTGGTCAGTAAGGTTCCCACTCGCCGCCAGCACCGAGTCGCGAAGTTCCTCGGCCGTCAGGCGGCGGGGATCGAATCGCCACAGCAGGTCGTTGAGCGGATCGACTTCGAAGGCTTCGTGATTGCCCTCGCTCGACATGCGATAGGTGCTGGAGGTAACGATGAGTCGATGCAGGGGCTTGAGTTGCCAATCGTGTTCGACGAGCCATGTGCCGAGCCAATCGAGCAACTGGGGATGTGTCGGAGGCACGCCGAGCTGGCCGAAGTTATTCGGGCTGCGGACGATGCCACGACCAAAGTGATGTTGCCATACGCGGTTCGCGATGACCCGCGCGGTGAGTGGATTGTCGCCATCGACAAGCCAGTCGGCAAACAGGCGGCGACGCCCGGCCGAGCGGTCGCCACGACTCGGTGCCGGCAGCTCGGGCGTTGTTTGCTCGAACAATTCGGGAAAGTGCGGAGCAATGACATCGTCGCCCAGCACGTGAGGGTTGCCGCGCATGTGAACGAACACTGGCTTTGGCGGGACATTGCACTTCGCCAGCGCAAGAACCGATTCTTTCTCAGGCAATAACTTGAGGTCTGCTTTGATCTCATTGAGTTTCGTTTCGATCTCTGTATATCT
Source organism: Pirellulales bacterium (assembly GCA_041752635.1). GTDB lineage: Bacteria > Planctomycetota > Planctomycetia > Pirellulales > Lacipirellulaceae > JBGSWC01. Next base: position 1,474 of record JBGSWC010000168.1, read on the forward strand.
CGTTTGTTCTTCTTTGGTGACGTATTCACCAAAGTGTTCTTCGAGCGTGCGTCTGCGTTCGCGTCCTTCGGTCTTTCGCTGGAGCACGCCCGGCATGCGGACAATGACGGCTTGTTCTAGTTCATTTATCGCCCGTCGCAGCTTTCGCTCGTTCTCAGTCAATTCGTTGCGTCGCTGCGTGGTGGCCGTGTCTTCGACGACAAACTGATTAGCCGACTGCTGGTCGCCCCGATTACCGTAACTCGTGACATCGGCGAAGAATGCGACCATGCCGTAGTAGTCGGTCTGCGGAATCGGGTCGATTTTGTGATCGTGGCAACGCGCACAACCGACCGTGAGCCCCAAAAAAGTTTGTGCTGTTGTTGAAACTAAATCATCCATTTCGTCGGCGAGCGACTGCTCCGGATCGGCCGGTTCGTCATCCCAGACACCGAGCCGATAGTAACCGGTCGCCGTCATCGTTTCGGCGGTCACCTCGTCAAGTTCATCGCCGGCGAGTTGCTCGCGGAC
>JBGSWC010000169.1:0-18144 GCA_041752635.1 Pirellulales bacterium
AACCCAGGTACGAAATTCACCGGCGATGCTCGAAATCGACTGGAAAACAAGTGGTTTTTGCGATTTCGGCGAAGGACAAAATTCGGGGTTTTGTCCCCTCCAATCGTGTTGGCTGTTTCGTGGACAAAACGGTCAGAACGACTGGCTGCGTATGCCGCGCGGATTGCGGCGAAGCGCATGACTTTGGCATATCGGGAGTCGATCTGTAGACCGTATTGCTGGGGCGATTTACAATAGCGATTCTCGACCCACATGGCCGGGAGTGATTCAGCACCATTGAAACAGGGAGTTCTCAGTAATGAAGAAGGCCGATTTCGACCTCTACCGTCAACGACTTTTGATGTTGCGTTCGCGATTGCGGGGCGATGTCACAACGATGGAGAATGCGGCACTGCGTCGTTCGGGCAGCGAGGGGGCAGAGCACGCAGCGATGCCAATCCACATGGCCGAACTTGGCAGCGAGAACTACGAACAAGAATTCACCCTCAGTTTGATGGCGACCGAAGGAGACACGCTCGCCCAAATCGAACACGCGCTCGAGCGTATCGAAGATGGCGAATACGGCAAGTGCGCTGAATGCGGTGGCGTTATACCAAAACTCCGACTCAACGCGATTCCGTATGCCGAGATGTGTGTGAAGTGTGCCGAGCAGAGCGAACGTAACTAACGAAAACGCTCCATGAATCAACCGAAGTGGCCTGGAAGCCGCCCGATTATCTACGTCGCGACAGCGATATGTTGTGCGGCGATCGATCTGTGGACCAAGCACATGATGTTTGCGTGGCCGGTGCTCGACGGCGACATCTATTGGGTGTGGCCCGAGTATTTTGGGTTCCAACGAGCACTCAACGAAGGGGCCGTGTTTGGGATCGGCCAAGGGATGGTTTGGCTGTTCGCTGCGATTAGCGTGGTCGCATTAGTGGCCATTCCGGTTTGGCTATTTCGCTTCGGAGCGGCGGCCGACCTTTGGATCACCCTCGCACTCGCGCTCATTTCCGGCGGCGTTGTCGGCAACCTTTACGACCGCGTCGGCCTGCATGGACTCGATTGGCAGATTCTCCGACCTGACCGGGCCGGCGAACCGGTCTATGCGGTCCGCGACTGGATACTGATGCAACTCAACGACAACCGGCGGTGGCCGAATTACAACTTGGCTGATGCTTTCTTGGTGTGCGGCGCGGCCCTCGCGTTTGTTCGCACGTTGTTTAGTCCAGCCGAAGTTCCACCACAATCGAGAGCGAATACTCTTTCGCCCGAACATTAGCTTGCAATATAGTCGCGCGGATTTAATTTTCGTCAACATGCACAATTCGCGGCATAAGGAGTTGACTCGATAGTGATGTAACTGTTACTACTTCAGATTGAGGACCAGAGCAGGCAAACAACCGGAGACAAATCGCCACGCCCACTTCCCGCCCATCGGCAGGAGCAGTCGCGATGAAAACCAGCCGCCGTGTCACCTATGCGCTGCAAGCGATCTTGTTGCTCGCAAAACTCGGCGACCGCTCTCCGGTTCCGTGTAGTACGATCGCGAAGCAAGGAGAAATGCCTGAACGGTTTCTGCTACAGATCTTGCGGAAGCTGGTGAACGAGGGCATCTTGCGTTCGGTGCGTGGAGTCGAGGGGGGCTATCAACTCGCTCGCGATACCCACCTCATCACAATGGCCGACATCTTTGAAGCGATGGGCAACACGTTCATCCCGAGCGTTCCGACATTGGGTACAATTCCCGACGCCTGTCGGCGACAAGTGATCGAAACATTTAGCCGAGCGGCAGGCCTTGCGCGAACGGAACTTAGTCGGCTAACAATCGCCAAGCTGCTCGAACTAGGTGGCGATTGGGATGAAACCGAAATCGAACCGGTGCGCACAACAGACAGCGATAGGTCGCGCTGAGCGCTACTGAGCCGACGACTTGCGGCCGAATGGCGAACTGGCGATTTCGGCGTCCGCGTGCAGCGGCCTCGCGGCGATCGCAAAGCCTCGCTCGCGGAGCACATCGCGTAGCTGGCGAAACTCGGCATAGCTGTCGGGGTAGACGAAAAACGTCACCGCCTCGCGGCGAGGGTTGGTCTTAGCGATTCGCGTCATGAAGGCTGAGCCAACCCGTAATGCTTCGTCGATCGACTCGCCGATCTCGCTATTGGTTGGTTTGAATTCGATGAAAGGTGCTGCCGTGACGATATTGGCCCCGTTCGGTGCGTCGACGTGACGATGTACGATTTCGTAGTGCATGCGAAAACCGCCGATCGGGCCAATGGTTCCGTAGGCACCATTTCGGCGAATGATTTCGCCAAGTCGGTAGCCTTCGCGTCGCTCGAATTCCGCGAACAACTCGTCGACCGGCACCAACACGACTCGATGATCTTTGATACGAAAAATGACCTCGTCGTCGCCGACGAGCTTGGCGATCGGCGTCGGTTCGTTCTTGAGTTCGATTCGCTCGGGGGCGTAGTTGGCGAGGGCGATTTGCTCGCGCGAGAGTTGCTCGAGCTCTTGCTGAGTCTCGACTAGTTCCCGCCGCAGGTCGAAGTCACGCTGTTCGCTGGTGGCGAGTCGCGCGCGGCGCGCGGCAATTTCTTGCTCGAACGATGCGAGGTAAGTCGCCATTGATTCGCGCTCGGCGTCGCGGAGTTCGTTGCGAGCTTTCAGGTGGACGATGCGGTCGATCGATGCCTCGACTTTGTCTCGCTTCGAGCGGAGCTCGTTAAGCTCGTGGTCAATGTCGGCCTGTGCGACGACATTCATCGGTTCGAGAGGGGGCACTTCGGTCGTTGAGCGACCGAGCATCGCGGCGCGGACTCCGACGATCACCACCAGCAAAATCAGAATGCCGACAATGTTCGCAATGATGTCAAGAAACGAATCTTGCCCCGGCATTTCGTTGGGGTCGTCTTCAGCGGGTCGTCTGCGCATCGGTCGCCTCCTGTTGCTGCGCCGACGCCTGCTTCTGGCTGGAGCCTGGCGTGCTGATTTCGATACCGCTCTCGCGAGCGGCCCGGGCGATGTACGCGGCCGACTGCTCGCCTCCCGGAACAACGGTCAATTCAATGCGAGGCTTCCATCGCAAACCGGCCCCTGCCATCCCCCAACCAGTGACATGTTCTTGCAATTGATTTCGCAACTTGGCCATCATCGGACGAGGGTCGCTACCTACTTCGATCGCTTTCGCTTGTGCCGAGGGGGGAATGAATCGCAAGTCGCGAACCGAGTCGGGCACAACGAGAACTCGGTCGCTGGTGGCCACAATCCGCACAGGCCGCACGATCGCGAAGCCATTCGAGGGGTCTTCGTTCTGACCGCTTCCTTCGGCACTGCCGCCTCGACTGGCTGCCGTCGCTGTGGGTGTCGTTCCGGCTGTCGCCGCGGCGGTCGCGTCACCGGTCCCTTCTTGTGCTCCACCACTGGCGGAGTTGGAACCTGCCGAGCCGCTTGCAGCCGGACTCGCAGCAGCGACAGGGCTGCCAGTCAGTTCGCCCGACTTGTTTTGGGTGGCCGCGTTAGGATCGCCAGCGGCGACGCCCCCTGGTTTCGATGCAAAAGCGTCGCTTGTTGTCGTGCCTGGTTCGCCCGCTTCACTGGCTGCGAGGCCCGCTTCGAGGTTCGCGGCGTTGGTCTGGGTCGCTTGGTTCGCTGCTTCACCATTTCCGCCCCGATTGCCCGAGCCTGTGCCGGCGAGCAACTCGGCGACCGATTTTTCGCTTCCCGATCCGCCCTCGCCAACTGGCGGTGGCGAACCACCTTGAAAGCCCCCCCCCGCCAAACTGCCGAAGCCCCCTAGCAGCGACTCGCCTGGCTCGTTTGCTCTCGCGTTCGATCGATTCCGTATGCCGGGCGGCTCGAACGAGTCGATGGCGCCTTTTTGCATGATGCCTGGCGCGGCCTGGGCGAGCGCTTCGGCGCGTGCCCGCGACTGGATGATGGCGAGCTGTTTGCGTTCGGCGAGCACCGGATCGGCGAGTCCAAAGTCGAGTTGCCAATCGGCGTCGACGAGTTCGTAGCCGAATTCCGCGTCCCATTCTTCGAGCACATTGCGAACCCGCAGATAGCTAAACACACCATCGGGCCTGACGAGTATCAACGGATAGGGACGATCCTTCGGGTCGAGCGTCTCGTCTTCGTAGTATCGCTGAGCGGCACGAACTGCCGATGCGAGCGCGCTGTCGGCACCCAGCGCCAAGTTAAAGTCGTCGGGCTTCAGCTCGATACCCTCGGGTTGCAGGATCACACGATCGGCTCGGCACTCGATGTAAACAGGTCGTCGATGGGTGCCGTTGGGACCTTCGTAAGGAACCACGGCAAAACTCGTCGGCTTGTCGGCATTGGCTTTGGCAATGGCGATCTGCTGCCGATAGTCGTCGGCCAACTGCTTTAGTCTCGCGAGTTCGCGTTCGGCCTGTTCGCGATCGTCGAAGTGATTGCCTTCCATCGCATCGAGCTCGCGTGCCACGTCGCGCATCGCGAGATACTGGGCATGCAGACGCTGCAAATGGTCTTCGACCGTTTGCATTTTAGCCTGTTGCCGACGCAATTCTTCGTCGACCTCGCTGACACGCGCATCGGCAAGGGATTGAAGTTCGGCGAGCTCGGCAAGTTGCGCGATATGCTCGTCGTTCCGCTCACGTGCCTCGGCGCTCGCGACCACTGTGTCGGCCACGGCCGCTTGTGCTTCGGCGTGCTGGCGCTCCGCCATCTGTCTCGAGACCGTCGCCATGACCACCAGCAGCGTCACAAGCGCGCCCATGGTGCAAAGCAAAACGGCCAGAAACGGGAATAGGGAGGCCTCGCCCGAGTTTTCCCGGTTGGCTCGGCGGCTCATGCAGCTTGCTGTGGCGGAAGGTGACGACCCGGTGACCTGCCATCGCTGCCCACGCGGGCACTTAACAACTGGATGGCAGCCGAAAGACTAAGCAGCGTTTCTTCGAAGTTATGAACCCGCCCCAACGACGAGAGATTTTGACTCAGCGACTCTTCGAGTCGCAGCACGTGACCGGTCGAGTCGACGACCTTCAGCAACACCTCGCTTTGCTTCGCGAGTTCCTGTTGCTGAGTCACCGACACGTCGGCCGTTTTTGTGAGCCATGTCTGTAACTCGGCAAGCAACGTCTCGCTTCGCTCGATAAGCTTCTCTTGCCGGTCGGCGGCGACAACCATGGCTTCGCCTAGTGCTGCCTCAACTTCGACCAAGTGCTGGCGATTTTGTGTGGCGAGCTCTTGTTCGTTGGCGGTGAGCGTCTCGCCGTGGTTCTGGAGAGCCTCGACCAGCAACTCGGCCATGCGTTCAAGACCACCGCGCAGTTTATCGATCAAGTCGCCCGTTCCCTCTTGCAGCTTGTCGGTATGCAGCACGACTGCATTCTCGAACTTGGCCATTTGGTCTCCGGCGGCTGAATTGACCGCTTGCAGTTGATCGCCCAGATGCTTCGCGATGCCATCAAGCTGGGCGACGACGACCTCGGCACCCCGTTCGACACCTTGGCCGAGTAGCGAAATTTGTTTTTCGGCACCCGCGTTGAGCAGCGCGACATGTGATTCGAAGGTGTTGCGCATTGCCACGAGCTGTCGATCGACACCGTTGGCGAGCGTCTGAGCGTGGCGTTCGAGGCTGTCGTGCAGCGTGGTGGCCAGCGCTTCGTCGATGATCTTGCTTGTCGACTGGGCAACTTCGGCCCAATGGTTGTGGCCTTCTTCGATTGTGTCACGCAGAACTTGGGCTTGTTGGGTTGCCATGCGTTCGACCGACCGCACGACCTGTTCCGCCATGCGACGGACACTGGCGACGTGCGGATCACTCGAAGTGCCGTAGGCTTGGAACCGACCGATCATTTCGTGTTCGGCTTTGTAGTCAACTTTTTCGAGCAGGCCGGCTTCAACCCGTTCGACGGCAAACTTCGCAAGGCCCACGACAATCGACAGCGTGAGCGACAGGGTGGTCGTGTCGAAGGCGAGCCCGAGGTCGGCAGTAACCAGGTTGATCGACGATTCGAGTTCGTCTGGTCGGAGCTTGCCAATGGCAAGCGTGATTCCCACGACGGTCCCCAAGAACCCCAGCACAGGAATCGCCCACATCATCAGCCGAGGAGTCGCGTAATTCGCCGACATACGTCCGAGGTCAACGTCTTCGAGGTGCCGCAAGTGCTTCTCGAGCGTCTCGGCGGAATCTTTGCGACGGACGTAGTCGATGGCGGCGCTGAGCCTGCGTGCGATGTAAGAATCGCGCAGCAGCGCCGGCAGTTTGTTGATTTGCGCAAGATAGCGAGGGGCTTCGTCGACGGTCGCCCCGCCGGGACGCGAAGGTTCGAGGCGGACTTTTTCGAGCGCGACGAATTCCTTGACGAGGCTGATTGCGCGGATCACCAGCGCCATCATGGCGATGCAGAACAGCATCGCCGTCACTTTTTCAATCCAGTGATTGAGCAAATACTTCTCGATCACGGGCGAATCGAAGAGCGAACTCGAAATAACGGCATAGATACAAAGCCACAACAGCCCGCCCCAAACAAGAGCCGAGCGAAGTAAACTTTCCGAAAAACTGGCAATGCGAGCCACAGTGAGCGTCCTTTCTCACCAGGTTGCGATAGTGAAAGGCCACAGCGGCGCTGCGGCGGCCATAAGGTTTGGCCTATCGTTACAATCGACCGAACCGGACCAATCGGTAAAGTCGAAGTGGGAATTTACAGGCAGCCACGCTCGCGCGTCAGCATCATTAATCGCACCCCACTGCCAGCGTTGGGATTGCTAGCAGTTGCCGTCGTAGGTCGCGTAGCAGCGGGGGGTTTCCCAGAGTCTCGCTTCGACAATCGGGAAACCGGCCGCAGCCGTGATGTCGTAAATCACTTTGGCGATGTTCTCGGCTGTCGGGTTTTCGTCGAGCAAAAAGAGGGGTTCACCCGACTGTTGCAGGAATTCGACGACCGGATCTTGTCGATGCAGAATCATGCGGTGGTCGAGGTTGTCGTCGATCCAGGTGCTGACGACTCGCTTAATGTCCGAAAAATCGAGCACCATGCCGCGCTCGTCGAGTTTGTCGCCCGCGATGGTGATGACCGCCGTTCCGTTGTGGCCGTGCAGGTACTTGCACTTGCCGTCGTAATTGAGCAGGCGGTGGCCGTAACAGAAGTCGATTTCGCGAGTGACAGTGAACATGGTTTCTGGACTCCAAATGGAATATAGACTGCGGACAGCCGCAGAGACGTGCGAAAGGTTTTTGTTTGATGGTTTTCGCGGATTGCTAGTCAAATATGCAGGAACGTGTATAAAATGCTAGTAAGAGAGTCCACGTTGGCGAGATCAAACGATATCGCTGGTGGCATTCGCAGGGCCAGCGTCCTCGAAACCTTATCAAATGGTCCGGGCAGAGAAAGGCGATTGTACCGATGAATCGAAGTTGGGCACTCCGTGCGTTTATAGGTAGCGTTGCCTGCGTTTTGCCTCACTCGGCTTTTGCGTTGATCATTGCCGGCAACCCGGTTAGCGACAACTACGTCGCGCCCGTCGGCGCGGCTGATCCGGGTTGGGCGAATCTTTCGTCTTCGATCTCTGCTATTTATCTGGGTGACGGATGGGTGATTGGTGCCGTCCATAGCGGCGCACAAGGCACCATTTCGTTTGACGCCGGCACATTCGATGTCATTCCCAACAGCGCTATTACCCTGACTAACCCATCGGGGCTCCAGTACTTCGATCACTTCAACAACGGTGCCCAGTCCAACGCTAGCCTAGAGTCGGATATCGCGATGTATCGCATCGATACGGCGAATCGCTACGATGGCACTCTCGAAGCACTTGCCATGTCGCAGGGCAACCCGCTCAAACAGATTACTATCGCAACGACAACGCCTTCGGAAAACACCAGCGTTACTATGCTGGCGCGCGGGCGAACACGCGACGGCGACACCATTGTCACGGTGCCGATTACTGGGGGAACGGCTCAGGGCTACAACGTGAACCTCAACGACGTCACATCGCGCCGCAAGGCTTGGGGCAACAACCGAATCATTTCTGATGATGACGGTCTGCCAAATGAACCGGTCGACGCCGACATCAACTCGACTATTCGCGTGATGACGGGCAATCGAGATACCATTAGTCTGCTGACGAAATTCGAAAACATCAACAACGAAACCCATGCCGCCTCTGGTGATTCGGGTGGTGGTGTCTTTTATCAACAAGGGGGTAATTGGGTTTTAGGTGGTCATTTGCATTCGATTTACGGCTACGCGGGACAACCGGGCCGAGTGGCGGCCTTCGGCAACGTGCTCGCGTTTTCTGACTTCACTAATCCCCATTACCACGCGCAAATCATGGCAGCCCTCAACCAGTCGAACTACTCGAAGCTGGGCGATGTCAATCTCGACGGCATCGTCAGTGGCGATGGCACTGGTAGTTGGGAGAACGACGACGTTACCGCCTTCATCGAAGGCTGGACGGCACAGCATTCCGTCTTCAACCCGACCGCTGGCATCGTAAGTTGGAAAATGGGCGACCTCGATCAAAACGGCATCACCGACATTGCCGATTTTTTGATCCTGCGTAAAGAGCTAGGTGCCACGGGCGCATCGCTCAGCTTGGCGAGCTTGTTATCGCCAACTGCCGTGCCCGAACCAACCGGCCTTGTCGCCTTGGTTGTGGCGCTGCTTAGCGGGCTCGCGTTTGCGCGGCTCAAGTATGCACGCGCCTGATTAGCCGCTCTATTTTGGCCCTGTATGGCCTTGTAAATCGGCGGCGAACTGGCAAAATGGGTCCCCAAAGGGGTGGTTCGCCCCTTGGCTCCATTTGTTCGTTCTCCCCCTCGGACTGGCATGTCGGTACACGAAAATAGGCGGCGAAATCTGCGTCGAACCTTGCGCAAGGCGAAAGTCGACGCGCTTCTGGTGACGAACTTTCTCAACGTCACTTATCTCACCGGTTTCACCGGCGATGACAGCTATTTGTTGGTGACGCTCGACGACGAGCTGCTCATCACCGACAAGCGGTACGACGAACAGCTCGAAACAGAGTGTCCCGACCTGACGTTGGTTGTCCGCGGGCCAGGACAGATGATGATGCCGACCACTATCGACACCATTAAGTCGCTCGCTATCGAAAAACTTGGTGTCGAGTCATCGTCGATCACTTTGGCGCTCCACAACACGCTGAGCGAGAAGTTAGGCGAACTGGAAATCGATGTCGAGCCGATTGCCAACGCAATCGAAGACCTGCGGATGGTGAAAGATAAGGAAGAGATCGAGGCGATTCGACACGCCATTTATGTTGCAGAGCGGGCATTTGGAGTCGTCAGGTCGAGTCTGCGTTGCGAAACGACCGAGTTCGAGGTCGCGACCGAATTGGAATATCAAGTACGTCAATTCGGCGGCACTTGCCTCAGTTTTCCGGCGCTCGTAGGCAACGGACCACGCGGGGCGTTGCCACACGTGCAGCCCGGCCAACGAAAAATTGGCGAGAGCGATTTTACCCTCATCGACTGGGGCGCACGAGCGAATCATTATGTCAGCGATCTCACGCGCATGGTCGTGACCGGAAAGATTTCGAGCAAGTTTCGCAAGCTCTATAACATCGTGTTAGAAGCCAACCTTGCCGGAATCGCTGCGATCAAGCCCGGTGCAAAGTGCGAAGATGTCGACGCGGCGGCTCGCAATGTCATTGAAAAGGCGGGCCAGGGTCCAAAGTTCGGACACGGACTCGGACACGGCATCGGCCTCTTAGTTCACGAAGCGCCGCGGCTCTCGCGCAACCTGCCTGATGCCGTGCTGGAGGCTGGCATGGTCATCACGATCGAGCCAGGCGTTTATTTTCCCGGTTGGGGTGGAATTCGTATCGAGGATGATGTGCTCGTCACTCGCACCGGATACGAAGTCTTGACCAACGTTCCAAAACAACTCGACGATTGCCTGTTATCGTAACGGCGGTTCGTCAGCCTAGCGCGTCGCAAACGACGGGAGCAAATTGCAATGTCTAACAGCGGTGGAACTTCGCAGGTCGACGTCTTCGACGTTCGCAAAGTTCGGCGTCTGGTCGAGCTGATGAACGAGCACGAATTGGCCGAGATCGACCTCCGCCAAGGCGACCAACGCATCCGGCTCCGCCGAGATCAGGAACCGACTGTCGTGGCCGCGCCGGCGGCTGTGCCGACACCAGTCGCCGCGCCAACAACCGTCGCTCCAGTGGCGGCGACTGCGGCTCCCGTCGATGATGCGAGCACGTCGATTATCGCAAGCCCGATGGTGGGAACTTTCTACAAGTCATCGAGCCCCGATTCCGCACCATTCGTGAAAGTGGGCGACCAAGTTGGCCCCGACACCACGGTTTGCATTGTCGAGGCGATGAAGGTGTTCAACGAAATACCCGCCGAATGTTCGGGCAAGATAGTCGCCGTGTTGGTTGAGAGTGGCGACTCTGTCGAGTATGGTCAGCCACTATTCAAAGTGCAAAAGTAAGCCTTTTCGCCCGCCCCGCTTTCGGATTACGCTCGCCATGTATCAACGCATTCTCGTAGCAAACCGCGGAGAAATCGCGCTGCGAGTGATTCGCGCATGTAAAGAATTGGGCATCGAGACCGTCGCCATTTATAGCGAAGGGGACCGTGGCGCTCATTATCTTGAACTCGCCGACGAGTCCTATTGCATTGGGCCGGCGAAAGCGAGCGAGAGCTATCTGAAAATCGCTAGCGTCATCAGCGCCGCCGAAGTGGGCAACGTGCAAGCGATCCATCCAGGCTATGGGTTCTTGGCAGAGAACGCTCATTTCAACGAAGTCTGTCGAAGTTGCAACATCGATTTCATCGGTCCACAGCCCGAACCGATGGCACGGCTTGGAGATAAGAACGCCGCGCGCGAATTGGCTCGAAGTGCCCAGGTGCCTGTCGTTCCGGGCAGCGAAGGAACGGTCGAGTCAGAGGACGAAGCGCTGCGCTTCGCCCACCAAGTGGGCTTTCCGGTGCTTATTAAAGCCGTCGCCGGGGGTGGTGGTAAGGGGATGCGGGTTGCCAGCAACGATCTGTCGCTCAAGTCGGCGCTACAACAAGCACGTGCCGAGGCTCTCGCGGCGTTCGGCAATGGCACCGTCTACATCGAAAAGTATATCGAACACCCCAGGCATGTCGAAGTTCAAGTAATCGCCGATCATCACGGCAATGTCGTACACCTGTTCGAGCGCGACTGCTCGGTACAGCGTCGTCACCAAAAGCTGATCGAAGAAAGCCCCAGCACAAGCATCAGCCAAGCGACCCGCGAAGCGATGTGCGAGGCCGCTTGTCGGCTGATTCGCGAGGCCAATTACACAAATGCAGCGACGGTCGAGTTCATTGTCGACAACGATGGCAATTACTACTTCATCGAAGTCAACGCCCGCATTCAAGTCGAGCACCCAGTCACCGAGCTTGTTACGGGAGTCGACCTCATTAAGTCGCAAATCTTAGTGGCGGCGGGCGAGCCGTTGCCGTATTCGCAGGATTCGATCGTCCACCGCGGCGCGGCGATCGAATGCCGCATCAACGCCGAAGACCCAGCGCGCAACTTTCAGCCTTGCCCCGGTCGCATCGAACGGCTCATAGTTCCTGGTGGATACGGCGTGCGGTTCGACTCGCACGCACACAGCGGCTACGTCGTGCCTCCTTACTACGACTCGATGATCGGTAAGCTGCTCGTCCATCAGCCAACTCGCCGCGAGGCGATTGCCTGCATGTTGCGCGCACTCAGCGAACTGCGCGTCGACGGCATCAAAACGACCATTCCGCTGCACAAAGACATTCTCAGCCATACGGCGTTTTCCGAGGGCCGCATCGACACCACTTTTGTCGAGCGAACGTTCACGACGCCGACAGCGCAGTAAGATTTTCTCGACCCTTGGTGCAGAGACAGCGCGCACACTAGAATACGGTCGAAATCGCGGTGCCTGCCGCGAAATAAGATTCCAACGCCTTTGTATGTCAGCGCCGACGACCATGAAAGACAACCCACTTTCGGTTCCCACGAGTTCACCAAATACCTTAAAAAAAGTGGCGATTCTGTTTGCCGGTGGTCCCGCTCCCGCCGCCAATGCCGTCATTTCCGCCGCTGCGGTTTCGTTTCTGCGCAACGGTGCCGAGGTCATTGGCATGAAGCACGGCTACTCGAGCCTCGCCGGGTTCGATCCGTCGAAGCCGCTTGTCGAAGGTGAAGATTACATTAAGATCACCCATTCGGTGTTGCGTCGCACGCGTAGCCGCCAGGGGATCATGATCGGTACTGCACGCACCAACCCTGGGAAGTTGGTGTCGCATCCGTCGCACCTCGATGACGCCGAGCGCACCGACCCGCTGCGACGAACCTACGAAGGTTTACGCTCGTTGGGCGTCGAGGCGCTGATTTCGATCGGTGGCGACGACACGCTCAAAACGGCCAACAAGCTGAAGCTCTACCAAGATCGGCTGCCCGAGGGCGCCGTGAAAATGCCGATCGTTCACTTGCCTAAGACGATCGACAACGACTATCGGGGCATCGATTTTACGTTCGGTTACTTCACCGCCGTTGACTTTCTCGCCCGCGAAGTCCGTAATTTGCTCGCCGACGCCGAAGCCAACAACAGCTACTTTCTCGTCGAGTCGATGGGGCGCAGCGCGGGCTGGCTGGCCTATGGCGTTGCGATCGCTGGCGAGGCGAGCCTGGTCATCAGCGTCGAAGATATCCGCGGCAAATATCGCCGAACCGAAGAATTCACCGACCCGTCAACCGGAGAAACCAAGTCGCGACCCGTGATGAACCTCGAGCGGGTCATCAATCGCATTGTGTTGACAATGACAACCCGCGAACGCGAAGGCAAAAAGTATGGTGTCATCGTCATCGCCGAAGGTCTTGCCGAGCTATTGCCTTACAGTTATGTCGAAGGTGTTGGTCGCGACGAACATGGCCACATAAATATCTCGGCGATTAATCTCAACACCCTATTCGCCAAGTTGATCGCTGCGGAATACACCAAGCAAACCGACAATAAACGAAAAATCACGCCTCTGCAGCTCGGCTACGAGGCCCGTTGTTCGGAGCCCCACGCATTTGATGTGATGCTTGGTAGCCAATTGGGGGTGGGTGCCTATCGCGCTCTGGTTGAACATGGCCATAATGGGGTCATGGTTTCGGTATGCGGTCAGTTGCAACTGCACTATGTTCCCTTCGAGGAACTGGTCGATCCCGAGACACTCGTGACGATGGTTCGCTTTATTGAACCCGACAGCGACTTCCAGAAGCTGACTCGGTTCCTTGAGACTTACGTCAACGAAGAGGCGTAGGCTGCACTTTCGACAAGCCTTATTTTTGTTATTCGAGTATAACTTGCATGGCATTTCCTCCGCCGTTTTATCGCTGGCGTCCGCACCCCTGGCATGGGCTCGAACTCGGACCCGATCCGCCCGCCTTGGTAAACGCCTACATCGAACTCACACCGTTCGATCGTGTCAAATACGAACTCGATAAACAGACCGGCTATTTGCGAGTCGACCGACCGAATCGCACTTCGTCGTTTCCGCCGACCCTGTATGGCTTTATCCCCCGCACGTTTTGCGGCAAGCGCGTGCAGTCGCTCATGCCGGGCGCGAGTGCCGGCGATGGCGATCCGCTCGATATTTGCGTAATCAGCGAACGCCCGATCGAGAAGAGCGGCATCATTCTCAAAGCTCGCGTGCTCGGCGGGCTGCCGATGCTCGACGACGGCGAAGCCGACGACAAGATTATCGCTGTGCTCGATAGCGACGCCATGTGGAACGACGCCAACGATGTCGACGAATTGCCGAAGGTGATGGTCGATCGCCTAAGGCATTACTTTGGCACTTACAAGATGCTCTCACCCGAGGAGCCACGCGTCCGCATCGACGGCGTCTACAGCCGCGAGCATGCCTTCGAAGTGATCGCGGCGGCGATCGCCGATTACCAAGAAGAGTTCGGCGAGTAAGCGGCTCGAGCTAAATTTCGAGCAATTTCGCAGTGAATCGGCTCGCATGCGAAGCAGCTCGTTGGCTAGTCGTTAAAATCGAGCCCGCCAAACACCTCGGCCATGGTCACTGAGAAGTTGTAGAGCCCGTGCCCCACCATCGCCAGCACGAACCACGGCACACCGAGCGATAGGTTGGGCCGATTGCCGGTGCGGTGGGTGTGGTACCAGATACGCGCCACCCCAATGCCGGCGACAACCGAGCAGTTCATGTGGAGTCCCATGCAAACAGTCCAACGCCAGCGAGCGAGCGATGGCTGGGCATTGGGAATGTAAATGTTGAGATAGATGAGGTTTTCGATCACGCCGAATAGCGCTCCACCAGCCGCGGCACATAGCAAAATTTGCCAGACCGACTTGAACCAGTAGGGACGTTTCTCGACGACCCATAACGGGGCGGCGATTTTGGCAATTTCTTCGGCCACCGGTGCCGCCACTGCCACTGTGATGATGACGGCGATTCCGGCCGAACCCAGCGAGTCGCTGGACATCAACGCGCCGAGAATGCCAAACGGACCCGCCACCGCGGCGACCCCCGCAGTCGCCAGTAGCGACTTCGCCCACGAAGTGCGAGCTTCGTTTGCGCGTAACCAGCGTTCATAAGTGACGCCCTGTTCGTCGGGGGTGCCCGAGAATTGTTCGTCGATCGCCGGCTCACCCCACACAGTGTGTTCGACCACATCGTGGTGCGTTCGACGCGCCGCCTCGCGAGCCAAAATTTTGTCGGCCTTGGCCTCGCTGCTGTCAACTTCATTGAACGAGTCAAACCCCGTCAGGTGGGGTTCGTGGTCAATCGAAGGGTCATGCGAAGGCTTGGCCATAATTACCCACGTACGTAGGCGGTACCAATTGCCAAAATTGGTGCCATGACGGCGGCCTTGTTAGCGGCAGTGGTGTTATTGCCACCGATATCAGCCGACTGAAAGCGAACGTTGCAAACGGCGTTGTAGCCTGCTTCCTTCGCTTGCTCGACGATACGCAACAGCGCTTCGCGACGAGCACGCTCGAGCAGTTTCTGGTAGCTTCTCATCTCGCCTCCGAAGAGTTTGCGGAGCTTTCCGACAAAGTTCTTCAGGTAGTCGCTGGCAATTATTGCCTCGCCAAAGAACGCTTGTGGCGATGGACCCGAGTCGCCAATTCCAGGAAACGACTTTAGCTGTGTAACGAAAATGTCGCGCGTGAGCTGTTCACGCTGGTCGAGCCGTTTAAAGTGGGCGCGTTCAGTGGCACCGCCCACGAAAAAGCCCAGTCCTAACATGACAGCAACGAATCCCAAGCCAAATAGCAACTCAAAATTGTCCATGGCAACTCTCCTGTGCTGATCGCCTACGACGCTCTTTCTAGTACGACGGCCGTGCCATAGGCGTACAACTCGGCGGCTCCAGCGGTAACGGCACTCGTTGTGAATCGCACGTTCACAATCGCGTTAGCGCCCAACTGCTCGGCTTGAGCCGTCATTCGCTCGACCGCTTGGCGTCGCGACTCTGTCAGCAACTCGGTGTACCCCTTCAGTTCGCCCCCGACAAGGTTCTTAAAACTAGCGGCGATGTCGCGCCCGGCATGTTTCGCTCGAACCGTGTTTCCTTGTACCAAACCTTTCACGCTCGCGATGCGAAAGCCAGGTATCGTTTCGGTGTTGACTAGAATCATCAGACGACGAAGCTCCCCTAAAATGCGGACAAAAAGCGGCGATCAAGTGCCGACTACCAACTTTCGCTGACCGCGATCAGATCTTGGCAACGAGCGTCAGCATTTTGCCCCCTGATCGAGGGGAATGCAATAACACTAATCAGATTTTTCTGGTCCGCCGGCAATGGGCTTACCAGCCGTGAAATGTCGTCACCGGAGCGTAACCGACTCGCGTCCGCTGTACCGTACCGCCGAGAATCGGCCGATGACGCGTTGTGGTGATCGGCACCGGGGCAAACTGGGTGACGGCCACCGGCGCGGGAGCCACCGTCACGGGGTGAAATGTTGTTATGACGGTCGGCGCGAAGGGTCGCAGCACCGGGCGATTCACCACAACAGTCGATGGTGCCGCCACAAATGGTTGCTGCACAACCACAGGTTGGGCAAAGGTGACGCGCTGAACCGAGTAGGCATTGGGCGAATAAAAAGTGGTAATGTGCTGTGCGAATGCTTGGACTTGCCAACAGCAAGTGGCAACAAACACAAGTAGCGTGATCTTCGTCAAAAACGACATGAGAATTCTCCGACACAGGGATAAACGGCAATCTCTCGATTATCGCCAGTGAAGGGGTTTCGGGCAAGTTTCGGCACCGCTTGGCCAACGACGGTTCGCGTGCAAGCAGCAAGCGCGTGCGGCGAGCGGAGCCGAGAACCGCTACGATGCCCACGGCGCGAAGGGGGCTAAACGCCGTAGGTCGATGAAGCTTGTGCGATTTCTGAGACCCTGTGATCGCACCCTGTTCGCCACCGGCCCAAGTCTTGTTGGTGGCCTGTGTCTGACAAGTATTTCTGGCAGTTAATAAAACCACCAAGGCGCGAAGGCCGCCACGAGTCGGTTGAAAGCTTCACCTCGACAAGCAGCATCAAGGATTAATCGGACAATACCAGTGCGCGATGCGGGCGACTCCAGGGAACGCCGATGGACGCGGATCGTCGCGGATCGTCGCGGATGGATTTTAATGGATTTTGATGAAAAATGCGATGAATGGCGACAGTCGCACTTCGTTGCGCTTGAGCCCTTGGCGAACTAGCCTTCAACGTACGATGCACGAACGATGACTATCTGCGATCATCAAGAAAAAACGGGGCAACCAACTCCAACGGGGGTAGTTCTGGGTCGAACGAGGGCCATTACTAAGTTGTTTGCTCTGTTCAGCCACAAACCTGGTCGCCCAGTGGAGGTCAGCATTCGAACCATAGACTGTGCTCCAGTATTGTTCGGGATCGACAGTGAAAATGCCGCCCACGACCGAGTCGTGAACGCCCCCACCAATCAGCACGGTGGTGGTCCCCATCGCGGCGTTGTCACGCCAACCTTGGCGGGCTGCTCAAGCACTACTACCGCGACGCGGCATAGCTGGCTGTCCTTTGGTTTCGGTTGTCAAAGATCGGGCGGCGCTGGTTATCTGCGCGGGTGTTGCCAAAGCGGCGTTTTCTGCTGTCGTCAATCACTTGGTTGTGGTGGTTTTAAGGTTTTCTTTTCGCAATTGGGGTCTCGAGTGATCGTTGTTTCGCGTTTCTGGTAGCGTTGTTTTTTGTTGGCATTCGGTTTGTACAGGGCGGTCGCTTGGCTACAAAACCCCAGCCGAGTTCGGAGCCGACCAAGCCCCGGTTCTAGCGGCGTAAAAAAATCGGCCCGCCACTGTCCGAAAGTTCTGGGCTACCGCACAGAGCGGGCTCTTCTAGATTCGTTTTGGATCAAAGACGACTGCCTTACCATGCAATTCTATTGTCTCTTCACTCTCGAAAACGTCATCTAGCGTTGCAATTACCCACTGGTAACCACTCGCTTCATCCTTAACTACGCGAGCCATATTCTCTAAATACGCACTTAAGAGAAATGTTCCGAACTCATCTACGTTAGCGATCAAAAACTCCTTCCAGGATTTCTCTGCTGGTTTCGTATGGCGTGGATCGAAAATTTCAAAACAAATTGATTTCGCCGCTCGAGCACAATACGGAGCACTTTGTTTACCGTCAGTACTTTGCATGTGGACCCAGGCGTGGCCAAAACCTAACACCATGTTGTCAACAGTAAGAGTTGCAAGGCACATTTGCTTACCTAAGTCGCTTAAACTTGGGAATACCGAGTGACGGATCATAATCCGGATTCGAGAGAAACGATCTTTTTAATGATCTAATTGAGGGGGTAACTGTGATATCAAGAGGTCTGAGACCTTTGCCAGTACCGACACCAAACTTAGTTGCAAGTTCTTGGGCGTCGACAATTGCTGATAATACTGCAGGATCTGTCCTATCGATATTGCCAATCAACGCGATATCGAGATCAGATTTTCGAGTCGAAGTACCCTTGGTACGAGAACCAAAAGCCCTAGCCATCTTAGCCCCCGGGACACTTAGTAGGTGTTTATGAATTGCTGTCATCTCTGTTGCGGCTTGGTGGTTCGGCAGAGGCGGCCAAGCATGAGTCGAATCATGGCGATTTGGATCATTGCCTCACTGTTCTCTACCAACTCTTCGTAGTCCTTGCTGAGG